>DASSQU010000352.1:0-7699 GCA_035702325.1 Steroidobacteraceae bacterium | reverse complement strand
GAGGAAACGCTGCGCCTCGCCGCCGGGACCGGCGGCGGTCACCGTGGCGGAAGCGGGGCTCACCCGGTAATCGTGCACGTCGGGGGCGGCGGGACGCTTGAAGTCAGGGCCCACGGCGCAGCCGGCCGCGAGCGACACGGCCAGCGCCGCGATGCACGGCGGCACCGGCCGGCGCCGTCCGGCCGTCACCGCGGCACCGCCGGCGCGGAGACCGTCGCCGCGAGCCGCGGCCACTCCCCGATCCTCACCCGCGCCACCAGGCTTACGGCGCCGTTGCCGTCGGGACGAAACACCAGGGTCTCCCCCTCGGAGACTCCCGCGGCCTGGGCGCCGAAGGCGCTCACAATGTTCGGCAGGTGGGTCACGATCAGGCTGTTGGTTCCGGCCGGCGGACTGACCGCGACCTGGTGGCGCAGCCACTCCGAGCGCAGTTCTGCGGCGCGCGAGCGGCCCGAGCCGGGCAGCGCTTCGTTGAGTTGCTCGACCGGGGCCGGATCGGTGCCGGCGGCGAGGCGCGCAGACTGCACCGCTCTGAAGGCCGGGCTCGAGAGCACCATGCCGAACTCGATGCGCAGCGTGCCGAGCGCCTGGCCCATGGACTCGGCGCCGCGCCGCCCGCTCTCGTCGAGCTGGCGCTCGCCGTGGACATTATCCGGATCGAGCAGCGCTGCGGGCGGCCGCTCGGCCGGCGAGCTCGCGTGGCGCATAACCAGCACATAACCGCCGTGGCGCAGCGCTGCCACGAGCGACGGGCCCGCGAGGGACTGCGCGTAGGCGGCGGCTGCGGCCGCGCCGATGCCAGCGAGCGCGACGGCCCTCCACAGCGTGCTTGGACCTGACCTCATGCGACGAAGCGTAGGTACCAGCCCGTAGCACGGTCAAGCGCGAGCCGCAGACACGGCTTTCCCGGCCGGGGCGGCGGACTCGAGGCGCCGCGCCCGGCTCAGCCGGCCCGCACCGCGACGGCGGGGCGCGCGTGGCGCAGCGCCCTGGGGACGCTCCAGCAGCGCCTCGAGCGGCCGCCGGGCGCGCGGCGGTCAGCCGCGGCGCGCGACGGCGCGCGGGAGAAGCCGCAGGTTGCGCACCAGGATCACACCCGCAAAGATCACCGCCGATCCGGCTAGCTGCGGGGCGTCGAGCCGCTCGCCGAGCAGCACCCAGCCGGCGAACACCGCCACCAGGGGATTGACGTAGGCGTAGGTGCCGATGCGCGCCGGGGTCTCGTGGCGCAGCAGGTAGGTGTAGGCGAGGAAGCCGAGCGTCGAGCTGAAGATCGCCAGGAACACGATGGCTGCGAGGCCCGCCGGCGACCAGGTCCAGCGGGCCGCACCGCCGAGCGCGAGACCCACGAGCGCGAGCGTCACGCCGCCGAGCAGCAGGTAGCTGGCCGTGAAGGCGAGCGGGTCGCACGCCGGCTGGGATTCGCGTATCGCGGCGGTCGCGAGCGCCCAGGCGAGGGCGCTGCCGAGGACGCTCAGCTGCCAGCCGAAGCGCGTGTGGGGCCCGAAGCCGTGGGCCGACACGAGGATCGCCACGCCCGCGAAGCCGACCAGGAGTCCCAGCCAGGTGCGCCGGCTCACCGGGCTCGGCTGGCTGCCGTACATGCCGAGCCACGAGATCCAGAACGCCGAGCTCGCACTGACCAGCGCAACCTGGTTCGAGGCGACGTGCTGCAGCGCCAGCACGCTGAGGCCGTTACTGAGCACGATGCCGAGAAGCGCGGCGGCGGCCGCGAGCCGCCAGTCGCGCGCCCGCACCGGCAATGTGAGGCCGCGGCCGTAAAGGATGGTGGTGAGCAGCAGCGCCGAGAAGCAGAAACGTACCCCGGCCGCGAGCAGTGGCGGGAGCTGCGTGACCATGATGCGGCCGACCGCGTAGCTCACACCCCAGACGAGGTAGATCGTGAGGAAGGCGAGCTGCACGCGGGTGCGCTCGCGGGTGGCCGGCGCGGCGGCGCGCGCAGGCAGGGTGCCGGCCCGTGAGGGGGGATCGGTCATCAGAAGTCCGTGTCGTCGGCTTCGAGCAGCGTCGGGCCGCGGGCCCGGAGCGCGGCGCGAATCCCGTCGGTGAGCGCCTCCGGGCCCCGCACGCGCCGCCCGGAGGCGCCGCAGGCCGCAGCCAGTTGTGCAAAGTCCGCGTTGCGGCCGGCGACTCCCACCGGCGCGATGCCGGCGGCGCGCATATCGTCGCGGATCTGGCCGAGCGCGCGGTTGTTCCACACCACGAGGGGCAGCGGCAGTTCGAGCTCGACCGCCGTGACCAGTTCCTGCAGCGTGAATTGCACGCCGAAGTCTCCCGCGACTGCCACCACCGCGCGGCCGGGCGCGGCGATGCGGGCACCGATCGCGGCCGGCAGCGCGAATCCCAGGGTGCCGTAGCCACAGGGATGGAACCACACCCCGGGCCGATCGGCCGCGAAGGCGTAGTTGCCGGTGTAGGCGATCTGCGTCATGTCGCTGAAGACCACGCCATCGGGCGGCAGCGCGGCGCGGATCGCCCGCACCGCGGCGAGACACGCGCGCGCCTGCCCGGCGAGCTGGGTCTCGATCGCGCGCCGATGGACTGCGGCGTCGCCGGCCGCGCTGCGCCAGCCGCGCCGCGCCCGCAGGTCGCGGGCGAGGGCCTCGAGAGTCGCGGCCGCGTCGCCGTGGAGGGCGACGTCCGCGCCGTAGCGATCGGCAAATCGCGTCGCGTCGATATCGATGCGCACCACGCGGCCGGGAAGCGCGAGTCGCGTGGCCGTATAGAAGTCGGTCTCCGCGAGCTCGGTACCGGCGGCGAGCACGACGTCGGCGGTGGTGAGCAGCTCCTGAGTCGCGCGGTAGGGCAGGCTGGCGCCGAGATTCGCCGGGTGGTGCTCGGCAACGACCCCCTTGCCCGCAACGGTGGTGACCAGGTACGCATCGAGCGCCTGGAGCAGCCGCCCGAGCGGCGCCCCCGCGTGGCGCGCGCCACCGCCGGCGATGACGAGCGGGCGGCGAGCGGCCTCGAGCAGCGCGCGCGCCTCGGCGAGCGCCGCCGCCGCCGGCCGCGGGAGTTCGTCCTGGTGCCCGAACCGCTCGGCTCGCAGCGCGGTCGGTTCCGCGAGCAGGTCGAGCGGAATGCCGAGATACGCCGGCCGCGGCCGCCCGCGCCCGAGAAACGCGAACAGCTCGCGCAGCTGCCCGGGCAGCTCGCCGGCGGAGGACGCGTGGCAGGCGAGGCCGGTGACCGCGGCCGCGAGCGCGCGCTGGTCGGCGAGCTCGTGCAGCATGCCCCAGCCGCGGCCGAGGGAGTCGCGCAGCGGCGTGCTGGCGACGACGAGCAGCGGCACCGAGTCCGAATGCGCCTGGGCGACGGCGGTGAGCGCGTTGGTGAGTCCGGGGCCGGAGATCACGAACACCGCCGCGATCCGGCCGCTCGCGCGCGCAAAGCCGTCGGCGGCGAAGCCCGCATTCTGCTCGTGGCGCGCCAGCACGTGACGCACTCCGGCCGTCCCGAGACCGCGGTACAGCTCGATGTTGTGCACGCCGGGAATGCCGAACACCGTGTCGATGCCGTTGGCGGCGAGGACCTCGACCACGTAGCGTCCGACCGTCCGGGGAGCAGCGCTCATGCGCTTGAAATGTTAGCACCGCCCACGCACAGTACGGCGCGTGAAATTCTCCTCCCTGACCGAGCGGATCGCCGGCGCCGGCTCCGATGCGTGGCTCACCCACTACCAGGCGGTGGCGGCGCGCGCACGCGGCGAGGACGTGCTGATCCTCAGCGTCGGCGACCCGGACCTCGAGACGCCGGGCCCGGTGGTCGAGTGCGCCATCGGGCAGCTGCACCGCGGCGACACGCACTACGTGGCTGCGGCCGGTCGCGCGGAGCTGCGCGAGGCGATCGCCCGCACCCATGCCGCGCGCAGCGGGCAGGCGGTGAACGCCGACAACGTGGTATTCCTCGCCGGGGCGCAGAACGCGCTGTTCGCCGCCTCGCTGTGCCTCGCCGGCCCCGGCGACGAGGTGGTGACCTTCGAGCCGCTGTATCCGACTTATCCCGCCACGCTGGAAGTGTCCGGGGCGCGGCTGGTGCGCGCGCCCGCGGGCCCCGGGCTGCGGCCGGACCTGGCGGCGCTCGAGCGCCTGGTGACCAGCCGCACGCGCATCATCGTCTGGGCGAGTCCCAACAACCCGAGCGGCATGATCCTCGACGAACGGGAGCTCGGGGTCATCGGCGAGCTCGCGCGCCGCTACGGGCTGTGGCTGGTGGTGGACGAGGTGTATGCGGGACTCGCGCCCGGCGGACGGGTGCCGACGCTCGCGGCGCGGCTGCCCGAGCAGGTGGTGACGCTCGGCAGCCTGTCGAAGTCGCACGCCATGACCGGCTGGCGCGCCGGCTGGCTGGTCGGACCGCGCGAGCTCGCCGCCCGGGTGGAGCTGCTCGCCATGTGCATGCTGTTCGGGCTGCCGGGCTTCGTGCAGCAGGCGGCGATCACCGCGCTCGCACACGCACCGGAGTCCGAGCGGCGCATGCGCGACTTCTGCAGCGCCCGCCAGCAGCGCTTCGCGGCCGCGCTGGGCGGCGCGCCGGGGCTGCGTCTCATCCCCCCGGAGGCCGGCATGTTCATGCTGATCGACGTGAGCGCGACCGGCATGACGGGGGGCGAGTTTGCGCGGGCGCTCTATGCCGCGCAGCAGGTCTCGGTCATGGACGGGGCGGCGTTCGGCGCCGCGACGGCGGCCTGCGTACGGGTGTGCTTCGCAACCGACGAGCCGACCATCGACGCAGCCTGCGCGCGCATCCGGCGATTCTGCGAGCGCGACCGGTCGGCCGCCGGCGCCGCCGCCGGCGGACGCTGAGGCCGCGCCGGCCGCCTGTCGCGCGGGATACCCGCGCCCGGCGATGCGCGCAGCATATTTTTATATTATCATCGCGACATTAAAAAAATGTGCCGCTGCGTGCGCGGGCCTGCGCGCCGGCGGCGCGCCGGAGAGTGCCGCGATCATGAGACAGGTGAGGACGCTGGGCCTGCTCGGCACCGGGGTGATCGGCGGCGGCTGGGCGGCACGCGCGCTGCACTTCGGCTGCGACGTCGTCGCCGCCGACGTGAAGCCCGAGATGGAGGCGTGGCTCCGCGGCGCGGTCGAGAACGCGGCAGGCGCACTCGCGCGACTCACGCTCGCGCCGCTGCCGCCGCCCGGGCGGCTGTCCTTCACCACCGACCCCGCCGCCATGGCGCGCCGCGCGGACTTCATCCAGGAGAACATCCCCGAGCAGCTCGAGCTCAAGCAGCGCATGCTGGCCGAGGTGAGCCGGCAGGCGCCGCGCGACGTGGTGATCGCCTCCAGCACCTCGGGGCTGATGCCGACCGACCTGCAGCGTGATGTCGAATTTCCCGAGCGCCTGCTGGTCGCGCATCCCTTCAATCCCGTGTATCTGCTGCCGCTGGTGGAGCTGGTCGGCGGCCGGCACACCTCGGCGGCGACGCTGACGGCGGCCCGCGAGTTCTTCACCCGGATCGGCATGCATCCGCTCACCGTGCGGCGCGAAGTGCCCGGACACCTGACCGACCGGCTGCAGGAGGCCCTGTGGCGCGAGATCCTGCACCTGGTGAACGACGGGGTCGCGACGACCGGCGAGCTGGACGAAGCGATCGTCTACGGGCCGGGATTGCGCTGGGCGGGGATGGGCACGAACCTCATCTATCACCTGGCCGGCGGCGAGCCCGGCATGCGGCACATGCTGCAGCAGTTCGGTCCCTGCCTGAAGTGGCCGTGGACCAAGCTCGAGGCCCCGGAGCTCACCGGGCAGCTCATCGACCGGATGGTGGAGGGGACGCAGGCCGAGGCTGCCGGCCGCTCGATCCGCGAGCTCGAACGGCTGCGCGACGATTACCTGGTCGCCATCCAGCAGGTGCTGCGGCAGTTCAACATCGGCGCGGGTGCGACGCTGCGTGCCCTCGAGGAGCGCCTGTACGAGCAGGCGGCGAGCGCGGCGCGCGGCCGCATCGCCGCTGCCGCGAGCTCGAGCGAGCCCGGGGCGCTGCGGGTGTTCGAGACCGCCGTGCGTCCCGAGTGGGTCGACTACCACGGCCACATGACCGATTCGCGCTACCTGCAGGTATTCGGCGACGCCAGCGACGCCCTGTTCCGCTATGCGGGCGTCGACGACGTCTATCGGCGCTCGGGGCGCGCCCTCTACACGGTGGAGAGCCACGTCGTCCACCGCGCGGAAGCGCGGCTGCCCGAGGCGCTGTACGTCACGAGCCGCGTGCTCGAGGCCGACGGCAAGCGCGTGCGGCTCTTCCACAGCCTTCACCGGCGGCGCGACGACGCCCTGGTCGCGAGCGCCGAGCAGCTGTACCTGCACGTCACCACGGCGGCGGGCAGGGCCTCCCCGATGGATCCGGAAGTGCGCTCGCGGCTCGCGGCCCTCGCGGCCGCCCAGGCACGCCTGCCGCTGCCGGCCGCCTCGGGCCGGCTTGCGGACCGGGCTGAGCACTGACGGGCTGCCGGCCCCCATGCCCAAGATCGTCGATCACGAGCAGCGCCGCGACCAGATCGCGCTGGTCGCCTGCCGGGTGGTCGCCGGGTACGGCTTCGACCGCGCGACCATCGTGCGCATCGCCCGCGAGGCGGGCTACACCACCGGGATGATCGCGCATTACTTCGACACCAAGCAGGAGATCATCGTGGCGGCGCTGCGCCTCATCCTGCGCCGCATCGAGGAGCGGCTGACCGCGGCCGCAGAAGGCGAGTCCACCCCGGACCTGCTGGTGTTGCTCAGCGAGGCGCTGCCGCTCGATGCCACGCGCTTCACCGAATGCGCGTTCTGGATCGCCTTCTGGGGACAGATGTCGGCCGACACGCGCCTGAAGCGCATCAATGCCTGGATGCACCGCGAGTACCTGCGGCTGTTCGAGCGTTGCCTGGCACGCGCCTGGAGCGAGTGGCGCCGCTTCAACGCGCACACCCGCGAGCAGGTGCTGCGCTCGGTGCTCACCTTCGTCAACGGTCTTACCGCGAGTGCGGTTGCGAATCCCGGCGACTGGCCGCCGGCGCGGCAGGTGGCGCAGCTCAAACTGCAGCTCGAGCTGCTGCATGCCTGGGCGCAGAGCACCTGCGCGGCACGCGGCGCGCAGCGCCGGCGCGCGACCGCCGCCGGCGCCACCGCACGCGGCGCGCGTCGCGCGGCCAGCGCCGGCTAGCGTCACGACCTGCGGCGGGGAAGCATCGCAGCCATTGCGAGCGGCTCGACCGGGCGACCGTGCAGGTAACCCTGCGATTGGTCGCAGCGCAACTTCCTGAGCAGCGCGAGCTGCTCCCGCGTCTCGACTCCCTCGGCCACGGTCACCAGTCCGAAAGTGACTGCCAGGCCGATGATGCTCGAGGTGAGGCTCACACTCGCGGTATCGCCGGGCAGGCCGGTGACGAAGCTGCGGTCGATCTTGAGGGAATCCACCGGGAGCTTCGACAACAGACCAAGCGAGGAGTAGCCGGTGCCGAAGTCATCGAGGGCGATGCGCACGCCGGCGCTGCGCAGCTCGCGCAGCTTGCGGCTCGTGCCCTCGAGGTCCTGCAACAGTGCGGTCTCGGTTATTTCCAGGTCGATGCGGAATCCCGCCTGGCCGAGCGGGGAATCACCGAGCAGCCCCAGCACACGGGGCACGAAGTCGCGGCGGCGCAGCTGCAGCGCCGACACATTGACCGCGACGCGGACCGGCGCGAGGCCG
>DASSQU010000351.1:0-4693 GCA_035702325.1 Steroidobacteraceae bacterium | reverse complement strand
GAGGAGACCCTCGGCGCCGTCGCCCGCGGTGACCACCCGGTAACCGTGGTCACTGAGCACCCTGAGGAGCAGCTCGCGGTTGAGAGCGTTGTCGTCGACGATGAGAACGGTGGTCGTCATGGCGCACTGACCACCCGGGGGTGCGGGCCGGCGGCGAGCAGCCAGACGCCCGGAGCGCCGCCGTCGCCGCCGAAGAAACCGTCTGACAAGGCCGAATCCATCGGCACCCGCAGTTCTCCGTCTGCATCGCTCACCGGCAGCGGGCCGCGTCGCGTCGCCGCCGGCTCCGCACCGCCCGTACTCCTCCTCCTCCGCCGGGCAGTGTCAGATGTTTGTCAGGAGTCTAGATGATCGGGGGGGATTCTCCAACTTAATTCACCGGGCCCGGCCTCACGTCTCGACCGGCTCGCCGGGAACGCCGACCCGGATCATTCACTCGCTGGCGATCGACTCGAGCCCCGGGTCGACGAGATGGCAGGACTCGGGGAAGGTGTGTATCCCGGGAACTTCCCCGGCCCGCAGCGCCTGCTGCAGCCCCTCCCAGTACTCGACGCTCATCAGGTCGGCATGCGCCGCGCGGAACGCGCGCCGCAACGCGCGGTTGCGGACCCGCAGACCGGCCTCGATCTCTTCGGGAAGAAAGATGACTCCGGGCTCGAAGAACCAGCCGGGAACTTCTTCCTCGCCCTCGATGCGCTCGCGGTTGGTGCGCACCTTGACGTCGGTGAGGGTCTCGACGGCGTCGTAGTCGTAGAGGTAGATCTTGAGAAAGCGGCTGACGCCGTAATTGCGGACGTCGAAGTCCTTGTTGAAGACGTTGGCGGCGGCGTTGTTGCGGATGCAGTAGCCGAGGTTGACGACCGCCCGGATGGCCTTGTCCTGCGGCGCGGCCTCGAGGAACACGTTGAGCGGCGTGACCTTGCGCTGCACGATCAGATAGCGGAACACCAGCGCCCCGTCCTGGAGCTGCACGGCGTTGGCCGCCGATTGCAACAGCTCGTCACCGAGGGCGGGCTCGAACCAGGAGCGCTCCAACTTGAGATTGTAGTAGAGGATGTTGTCGAGCATGCTCCCGGTGCGGTTGATCTCGTGGACACGGCGGTACTTGGCGAGGATCGCGTCCACGCCCTCGAAGCGATCCCATTTGTACTCGCTCGTGGGCCGGTCGCGGATCACCTTCAGGACGTAGTCGGACTGCGGCGAGGTGAAGGCGATGGTCACCGTGCCCGGACTGCCGGGCGCCACTGCGAGCCGCTCCCCCGGGTGCATCAGGCGGCCCCGAAACTCGTTCATCACCGCCACCTTGGCGAAGTGGTAGTAGCCGATGGTCGAGTAATGGAGCCCGAGCGGCCGGCGCGGCATGATGCTGTGGAGGAAGGCGCTGAGCTCGTGGTAGTGGCGGTTCGTGACCTGGAAGGGCGCCTCGGTGGAGCTCGACAGGTTATGCACGTGCGGGGCGGCGTGCAGCACCGCTTCGGCCCGCACGCCCTGCTCCCCATGCAGCAGCGCCACCACGAAGGGCCTGAGCTCGCCGCGATCCAGCACCAGCCGGCCGACGAGGTAGAGCGCGCGGTTGCGGAAGAAGCCGGCGCGCACCATCTCGATGGCGCTGAGGCCGCCACCGGCCCGGCCGGCGAGTACGTCGTTCACGCGGCGCGCAATTCGCTCGGCATCCTCCGCCGGCGCGCCGAGCGGTACGGCGAGATCCGCGACCCGGAGCGTTCTCTGAACGATCAGCGGGTCCACTGGCCAGGAACACGCGAAGCGCTCGTAGACGGCGCTCGCGGGCGGGATCACCGGCCGCGGCCCGTCGACACCGTACTCGACCGGGGTCCATTCGCCGTGATGCACGCGCCGCTGAGTGGAGTGCAGGTAGGCGAGCGCAAGATCCGCCTCGTAGCGGCCCTGGATCGCGGCACGGTAGCGGGCATCGACCTGGGTCCAGAGCGATTCGTGCTCCTTGAGTGCCGGAAACGCCGTCCGCAGCTCGTCGGCGAGCGCGTAGACCGTGGCGTTGTAGAGTCCGAGGCGCCGCCTCGCATTGGCCACTGCAGCGGGGTGATCGCGGCCCTCGAAGGCGGCCTTCGCTCCCCAGGTGAGCCGCAGGAACTCCTGGTAGAAGTGATCGAAGACGCCCAGGATCCATTCGGCCGTGAGCTCGACGCGGGCGAGCTCGGTCGCAGCGGCCGCGAGCCGGGCGGCATAGTCGACGGGCAGTGCGGCGGTCTCCATCCGTTTAAGCGTCTCCTGCAACCGCTCGACCCAGGGCGCACAGGGCCTCGTCCTGCCCGATCCGGCCGACGAGCTGCAGCCCGGCGGGCAATCCTCCGGCTGCGACCGGCAGCGTGAGCGCCGGGTGACCGGAGAGGTTGAAGGGTCGCACCAGCGAACTCAACCACAGAGCCGCACCGGCTCCGGCGGCCTCGGCGAGGGTAGGAGGATGATCCGGCAGGGTCGGCAGGGCGAGTGCATCGACGCGGGCGAGCGCTTCGTCGACCTCCGCCCGGAAGCTTCGCCGCACGGTCTCGGCGGCCGCGACCTCGGCAGCGGAGACATCCCGCGAAGCGGCGAGTCGCGCGCGCACGTCCGCGCCGAGCTGCCCGCAGCCGAGCAGGTGGCCGAACGCCGCCCAGTTCTCGCTGCTGATGATCGCCAGGCCGGCCGCGTAGGCGGCCGCGAACGAGGGCAACGACACCGGGCGTACCCGAATGCCGCCGCGCGCCAGTGCGGCGCGGGCCGCTGCAGTGACGGTGGGCTTCGCCTCGGACTCGACCCAGCCGACCGTCGCGACGCGTTGCGGGGCGCGCGCACCAAACGACGCGTCGATGATGGTCATCGCGCGCTCGATCGTCGCCACATCGCGCGCCAGCGGCCCGACGCAATCGAGACTCGATCGGGCCGGATGGACTCCGCTGCGACTGACGCGCCCGTAGGAGGGCTTCAGTCCGTACACGCCACAGCAGGCGGCGGGAATGCGGATCGAGCCCCCGGTGTCGGTGGCGAGCGCGAAGTCGACGAGCCCGGCTGCCACCGCCACCGCGGATCCGCTCGACGAGCCGCCCGGTATGCGCCCGGCGGCGCGCGGGTTCCCGGGCGTGCCGCTCCACTGATTGATGCCGGTCACGCCGTAGGCGAGCTCGTGCAGGTTCGTCTTGCCGACGATCCGGCAGCCCGCGCCGAGCAGCGCGCTCACCACCGCGGCATGACGCTGCGCCGGCGGCGCATCCGCCAGACAGGCACTGCCCATGCGGGTCGGAAATCCCTCGATGTCGATCGAGTCCTTGACGCCGACCCGGGGAGGGCCGGCGCCGAGCTCCATCCGCTGCGTGAATATGGAGTCGTCCGGCACGCCTGACATACGGTTGATTCCGCGCTCGCTGCCAACTCTAGCGTATCTGGCAGCGGAGGGACTCGCCTGGCCGGAACTGCGCACGCAGCGGGGGCCCTCGTCGCCAGTGCCCGTGCGGCGCTGGCACGGGTGCGCCACGGCCACCCGGGGAAGGATGCGGCGGTTTGACTTAAGGGTCGGGGTGCGTTCCCTCGGGCGCGGGCGCGTGGAATACGTACAGTTCGCAAATGACACTGCGCGCACGGCATCACGTGCCGCAGGGCGGCAGGGTAGGCACCATGTCCCGCTCGCGCGCGCACGCCATTGCTTCCCGGCCGGCTGACACGGATGGTCCGGCCCCCGGCGCGCCCGAGTTACACTCGCTGGTAGAGTCTCTCGGCGATTACGTGTGGCAGACGGACGCGCAGGGCGCTTTCACCCATGTCAGTCCGGGCGTGACGCGCACGCTCGGCTTCACGCCGCAGGAGATGCTCGGCAGAGCCGCCTTCGACGGCATGGTGCTCGGCGATGCGGCACCCCTTTTGCTGCTGATCACCGGCGCGGCCGACATCCGCCGTCCGTTCTCGATGCTCGAGCGCCGGGTTGCTCATCGGGACGGCCACGAGGTGATCATCGCGAGCAGCGGCGTGCCGCTGTTCGCGCCGGGCGGCGCATTCCGCGGCTACTACGGGGTCGATCGGGACGTGACCGGGCAGCGGCACGCCCACGAGACTGCGGCAGCGTCCGAGTACCAGCTGCGCGCCATTCTGGAAGCCGCGGTCGAAGGCATCCTGGTGGCCGATCCCGCTACCAGGGAAACCGTGCTGGCGAATTCCGCCCTGTGCCGCCTGCTCGGCTACGGTGCGTCGGAATTCCCGGGGCTGCGATTCGCGGACCTGCTGCCCGCTGAGGCATCCCCCCAGGACCTGCTGCGGTTCGACGGGATGCTGCAGGGCGAAATCCGCGCCGCGGACGACATCGGCATCCGGCGCAAGGACGGCTCGCTGCTCTACGTCTCCATCGCCGGCGCACGTCTGGATATCGGCGGTCGCACGCTCGCGGTCGCAGTCTTTCATGACGTCGAGGAGCGGAGGCAAGCCCGTGAGGTGCTTAGCGCCAGCGAGCGCAGGTTTCACACCATCTTCGACGTCGTCACTGACGGCATCATTCTCCACGAGCTCGAGACCGGCGCCTTCGTCGAAGTCAACCGTCGCATCTGCGAACTGCTCGGTTACACCCGCACCGAGCTCCTGGCGCTCGATATCGGGCAGGTGTCGGCGGATCACTCGGCCGCCGCCCGCGAGCAGAGTCTGCGACGCATGTCGCTCGCCATCGCCGGCGAGCCGCAATGCTTCGAGTGGCAGG
>DASSQU010000350.1:0-2895 GCA_035702325.1 Steroidobacteraceae bacterium | reverse complement strand
AGACGTTCGCCGGCAGCTGCACCTGGCCGGCGATGGCGCGCTGCGCCGCCGCGACGAAGCCGGCGAGGTCGGCCGTGGTCGGGTTCACCGTCACCACCTGCCGCCGCCGCGCGCCCTCGTGCATGATGCCGGTGCGCCCTTCGGCGAGCGAGATGTCGGCGAGCTCCCGGAGCGGCACGGTGACGCCCGAGGGTGCGCGCACCAGCAGCGTGCCGATCGCCTCCGGATCGATGCGCTCGGCGGGCGGCAGCCGCACCACCACGTCGATCACGCGGTTGGCAGCGTAGACCTGCGCCGCGGTGCGCCCGGCGTAGGCGGTCGCGACGGCGTCGAGGACCGCCGCGGCGGTGAAGCCGTACTGCCCGAGGCGCTCGCGCCTCAGATCGACCCGCAGGAACGGTGCGCCGGCGGGCGACTGCACCTGCACGTCGCTCGCGCCGGGCACCGCGCGCACCACGGCGGCGATCTCCGCGGCGGCGTGATCGAGCTCGTCGAGGTCGGGTCCGAAGATGTTGATGGCGACCGGGGCGCTCTCCCCGGACAGCGATTCGCTCAGCCGATCCGCCAGAAAGGTCACCACCTCGCTGCGCATGCCCGGGTAGTGCGCCAGCACCGCGCGGATGGCCTGCTGCGCCGCCTGCTCCTCGGCGCCCGACATGCCCCTCAGCTCGATGTGGAACTCGCTGCGGTTCGGCTCCCAGGTGTCCTCGCCCGATTCCGCGCGTCCCATGGTCTGCTCGACGGTGAGCACGCCGGGGATTGCGAGCAGCTCGCGCGCGATGCGCGCCCCGAGGGACTTCATGGCGATCAGCGAGGTGCCGGGAGTCGCGTACGCCTGCACCACGAAGTGCCCCTCGCGGAACGGCGGCATGAGCTGGCTGCCGAACAGCGGCAGTGCCGCCGCCGCGAGCACGGTGAGCATCGCCGAGGCGATCATGATGGGGCGTGCCGCGCCGCTCCAGCGGCGCAGCAGCCGCTCGTGCCGGTCCTTGAGCCGCGTGATCCAGCGCGTTTCCGCGTGCGGCTCGGCCCCGGAGAGCAGCAGGAATGCGGCTGCCGGGGTCACGGTGAGGGCGACCAGCAGCGAGGCGAGCGTCGCGAGGATGAACGAAGCCGCGAGCGGTGCGAAGAAGCTCCCCTGCAGGCCCGAGAGCAGCAGCATCGGGGCGAGCACCAGCACCACCACGAAGGTCGCGTACACCACCGGTGCGCGCACCTCGAGCGAAGCGGCGGCGATGATCTCGCGGGCCGCCTCCCGCCCGGGGTGCGCGCCGCGCAGGCGGCGCACCACGTTCTCGACCCCGATGATGGCATCGTCCACCACCACCCCGAGCGCCACCGCAAGCCCCCCGAGCGTCATGGTGTTGATGGTCCAGCCGACGGCGTTCACCACGATCACTGCGGCGAGCAGCGCCAGCGGAATCGAGACGAAGGCCACGATCACCGTCTTCGGGTCACGCAGGAACAGGAACAGCACCAGCGTGATCAGCAGCGCGCCGAGCAGTACGTCGAGGCGGATGCCGCGCAGGGCGTTCTCGATGAAGTTCGCCGGGCGATGCAGCGCCGGATACATCCGCACGCCGCGCGCCTTGAGCAGCGGCGCGAAGGAGGCGAGCGCCACCTCCACCGCGTGCGTCACGTCGAGCGTGTTGGCGCGGTACTGACTCGAGAGGTTCAGCAGCAGCCCGGGTCCGCCCATGATGAGGGTGTCGCCGAAGCGGGGCGCCGCCGCTTCGGTCACGGTGGCGAAATCCCGCAGGCGCAGCGGCGGCGTCCCGGCCGGCGTCGGCATCACGGCGGCCCCCAGCGCCGCCGCATCGAGCGCCTGGCCGCGCGTCTCGATGAGAACGCGCTGATTCGGCGTCTCGATGAAGCCGCCGCCGCGCACGCCGGTCGCCTCGCTCACCGCCGTCACCACGTCGCTGAGCGCCAGGTCGCGTGCTGCGAGCACGCGCGGATCGACCTCCACCTCGAGCTCGCGCTGCTCGCCGCCGTAGAGCGTCGCCCGGGCGACGCCCGGCCCCGCCAGCAGCCGCGGCCGGATGGTCCACTGCACCAGGTCGCGCAGGTCCATCGGCGAGAGCTTGTCGCTGGTGAAGCCGATCTTCAGCAGGTCCATGGTCGAGGACGTGAGCGGCTCGAGCTTCGGCGGCTTCACCCCGGCAGGCAGCCGCTCGGCGACCTCGCGCAGCGCGTCGGCGACGATCTGCCGCGCGCGGAACGGGTCGACGTCCTCCTCGAACACCACCGTCACCACCGAGAGCGCGGAGATGGTCTCGGAGCGCACCGCGGTGACGCCGCTCGCGCCGCTGATCGCCTGCTCGATCGGCAGCGTGACCAGCAGCTCCACCTGCTCCGCCACGAGTCCCGGAGCCTCGGTCTGCACGACCGCCTGCGGCGGCACGAACTCGGGGAATACGTCGTACTTGGCGCGCACCAGCACCACCACGCCGTACGCGGCGAGCAGCGCCGCCAATGCGCACACCACCAGCGGAAAGCGCAGCGACCAGCGGATGATCGCGGCGAGCACGCTAATCGGTACCGCTGCCGGCCGCCGTGCTCTCCACTCCCAGCAGCACTTCGGCACCGCTCTCGACGACCCGCTCGCCCGCAGCGAGGCCGCGGGCGACGAACCAGCCGGCCGCGAGCGGCTGATAATCGCTGATCTCGCGGCGCGTGAACCTGGTGGGGGCCGTCTGCACGTACACCCAGACGTGCGAGTCGCGGCGCAGCAGCGCGCCGCGCGGCACGAGCACGCCGCGCGCCGCCCGCGCCTCAGCGGGCAACCGCGCAGTCAGCAGCGCGCCGACCCCGAGATTCGCCTGCGCGCCGCGCAGCTCCACCAGCACGCCGCGGGTCTGCAGCCGCGGATCGGCGCTCGGCAGCAGGCCGAGC
>DASSQU010000349.1:0-2078 GCA_035702325.1 Steroidobacteraceae bacterium | reverse complement strand
CGGGCGTCACCATCGCCACCCCCGCGACGCCGGCGGCGCTCGAGCGGCGCCGCGGCGCGCTCGAGCTCACCCTCGACGACGGCCGGCGGCTGGGTCCCTTCGACTGCGTGCTGTGGGCGATCGGCCGCGGAGCGCTGGTGGAGGACCTCGCGCTCGGACACGCCCGGGTCAGGCTCGATGCCCAGGGCTTCATCGCCACCGACGACTACCAGGCGACCGGCACGCCCGGGGTCTATGCGGTCGGCGACGTGACCGGGCGGGCGCAGCTGACGCCGGTGGCGATCGCCGCCGGCCGGCGCCTCGCCGACCGGCTGTTCGGCGGCGCGAGCGGGCGGCACCTCGATTACCACAACATTCCCACGGTGATCTTCGGGCACCCGCCGATCGGCTCGGTGGGCCTGAGCGAGCCGCAGGCGCGCGAGCGCTACGGGCGCGAGGCGCTCAGCGTGTACCGTGCCAGCTTCGTGCCGCTGTATCACGCGGTCACCACCGCCAGGCCGCAATGCCAGATGAAGCTCGTGACCACGGGCGCCGAGCAGCGCGTCGTCGGCCTGCACGTGGTGGGACCGGGGGCGGACGAGATGCTGCAGGGATTCGCGGTGGCGGTGCGCATGGGCGCGACCAAGCGCGACTTCGACGACACCGTGGCGATCCATCCCACCACGGCCGAGGAGTTCGTGACGCTGCGCTAGCGTCGGCGGCCCGCCCTCACGGCATCGCGCCGCGCTCGCGCAGCGCCGCCAGTACCCCCGCCGTCGGTGGACGGATGCCGTGCCATACCAGGAACGATTCGGCGGCCTGCTCGATCAGCATGCCCCAGCCCTGCAGCGCCTGCCGGCAGTGGCAGGCGCGCGCCCACTGCACGAAGGCGGTGGCGTTGCGCCCATAGGCCAGGTCGTAGCACACCGTGGCCGGGGAGAGCGCGCTCGAGGGCAGCGGCGGGATTTCGCCGGAGAGGCTCGCCGAGGTCGCGTTGATGACCAGATCGAAGGGGTCGGGCCCGACGTCCTCGAAGCGCACGCCGCTCACCGAGCCGAGATCGGCGAAGGCCGCGGCCAGCGCCGCGGCGCGCTCGGGCGTGCGGTTGGCGATCACGACCGCGGCCGGCGCGAGCGCGAGCAGCGGCGCGAGCACTCCGCGGGTGGCGCCGCCCGCGCCGATGATGAGCACGCGCCGCTTGGTGAGCGTGAGCCCCAGGTTGCCGCACAGGTCGCGCACCAGTCCCGCGCCGTCGGTGTTGTCGCCGAGGATCTGCTCCTCGGCGGTGCGGGAGAGCGTGTTGACTGAGGCGGCGTGCGCCGCCCGGCTGGTGAGCTCGTCCGCCACATCGACCGCGGCGATCTTGTGCGGCACCGTGACGTTGAGCCCGCGGCCGCCGCGGGCGAAAAAATCGCGCACCCAGCCGCGGAACTCCGCCGGCGGCACGTCGAACAGACGATAGGTGATCGCCCGGCCCGTCTCGCGCGCAAACAGGCCGTGAATGAAGGGCGACAGGCTGTGACCGACCGGGTGTCCGACGACGCCGTACTGCTCGGGTGAGGCGCTCATGGGCGAGCGGATTGTGACAGCATCCGCACGTCCGTGCCTCCCGAGCTGCCGACGGCCAGAGAGGATTGCAGCTCCGGCAGCCAGTCGCTCATGCGCTCCATGATGCGCCAGGGCGGGTTGACGATCAGCAGCCCCGAGCCGTTGAGCGACACTCGCGAGTCGGGCGGGTACAGCCACAGCTCGCTGAGGAGGGTGGGGGCGGCGATACTGACCGACCAGCGCGCGTGCCAGGCGAGCGCGTCGGCGCGCTCCTTGAGCGGGTACCAGGCCGCGAACACCCCGGTTGGAAAACGGCGCAGCCCGTCGGCGACCGCCGCGGTCACCGCGGCGAAGTCCGCGGCCGGCGCCTCGTAGGGCGGATCGATGAAGGCCAGGCCGCGCCGCTCGGGCGGGGGCAGGTAAGCGCGCAGCAGCGCGAGACCGTCGCCGCGCTCGATGCGCACGCGCGCCGGCGGCCCGTGCTGCCCGCTGGCGGCCGCGAGCGCCGCGCGCAGCGCCTGCGCCTCGCCCGCCAGCCACTCGACGAATAC
>DASSQU010000348.1:0-5539 GCA_035702325.1 Steroidobacteraceae bacterium | reverse complement strand
CTCGCCGGCACGGGTGCGGTCCACTCGTGAACGATCCGGCTGGCGAGGACGAAGGGATAGAAGAAGGACCCGTAGCTGATCTTCAGCCACACCAGATACGGGACGAGCGTCGCCGTCGCCCCGATGCCGAGCAGGACCAGTCGCGGAAACTTCCGCCGTGACCAGGCGACCTCGAGCACAAAGTAGCCTGCCAGGAACAGGCAGGTGAATCGGGTCTCGACCGCGAGTCCGCAGGCGACCCCGCCGAGCAGCGCGCAGGGCGTGGCGCGCGCGTCGAACAGCCACATGGCGGCCAGCATGAGGGTCACGGCCGGCATGTCGGTCATCAGCTCATGCGAGGTTTCGACGAAGTAAGGCGCAAACGCCAGCAGGAACGCCGCGCACAGGCCCGCGACCAGGCCGAAGGTCCTGCGCACGTAGAGGAAGGCAAACAGCACGGCCAGCGTGGTGAACAGGCCTTGCATCACGTTGGCGACGTAGACGTCGTCCCAGAGCTTGAATCCCAGCGCGTAGACGATCGAGAGCAGCGGCGGGCGTTCGAAGAACTCGTCGTAGTTGGTACGGCCGTCGGCGATCACCCTGGCATCCTGCAGGAACACGGCCTCGTCCCAGAAATGGGAGTAGGTGAGAGGCACGACCCTGACCAGCAGCGCGAGCAGCAGGATCAGGGCGAGCAGGGCGCGGTGATCGAAACGCAGTCGCATGCCGGCCGGGACGCTACGGCGGCAACGCCGCCATCCTCAGGCGGCCCGGTCGCGCTTGGCCGAGGTCCGCTCGAGCCCCGATTCGCCCGAGCGGATCCGCAGTGCGACCCGGGCCGCGAGCGATGCGCGACGGCTCGCGGGCCGGGCGGGCACGGGTCTGCTCTGCCAGCTGGCGCGCAGGTCCTGCACCGTCGCTGACCAGCCGACGTACGAGTAGATGGCAAACCCCAGGAAGGCGGTGTTGCAGGCGGTGAAAGCCGCGTGCGTCCAGCGGCGCGCGGCGGCGTCGAGCACCATGCCGAGCGACCAGGCGAGCAGCATGAGGTACTCGGCGAGCAGATAGCGGGCCGGTGCTCTGGTGCGGTTCTCTACCTTCGGCGTTCGCCCGAAGGGGATCTTGGTGCGCGTAATCGCCTGCTGGAGCGATTTGAGCACGCCGCCCAGATTGATCGGAATCAACAGCAGGTTCAGTGCGTAGACGGAGGCGAGATCGCGCCAGCGGTATCCGCTGCGCACCAGATCGCGCGCGTACAGGATGAAGTACGGCAGCGCCGTCAACGGCAGCCACAGGCTCTCCGCGCGATCATCGAACGGGAACGCCAGGATCAGCAGCAGGCCGAGATTGACCACCGCAATCGACCCGAGGTAGTGACAGCGGAAGTAAGCCTCTACCAGGCGCGGCCAGCGCGGCGCCCGCAGCACGTGGCGCAGCAGTTTCGGCAGGATGATCAGGCCGCCGTTGGCCCAGCGCCTGCGCTGGATCAGCAGTGCACCGAAATCCGGTGGCGTAGCGCTGTAAGCGAGCCGCTCGGGGTAGTTCTGCAGGGTCCAGCCCCGCTCGATCAGGTCGATCGACGACTCGGTGTCCTCGATGACCGTCCGGTCCTGGATGTAACGGACCACGGTATGACCCCGCTCCCGACCGTAGGTCTTGATGTCGTCGAGCGCGGCGACCCGCAGCAGCGCATTCGCTCCCACCCAGAAGGTTGCGCCGTAGGCGGTGAATCCCTGATGGATGAGATATTGAACATCGGTGGTCGCACCCGCCACATATTCGAGCGAACCGGCAGCGGCGGGGATCGAGCTATACGGTGTCTGTGCAACCGCCACGCGCTCGTTTCCCGGCAGGCACATCCGGTGCACCAGGCGCAACGCATACTCCGGCATGAGTACGCTGTCGGCGTCCAGGGTGATGACGAAGTCGGCCGCCGGCACGCTCAGGCTTGCAGCGTGGTCGCCGGCCGGCACGAGCCACGAGCGTGTGCCGCGGGTTACTTCTCTGAAGCGCCCGCCCAGCAGGGACAGGTAGCTGTTCAGGTTCATCGCCTTGTTCGGCTCGTGCGACAGGTTTTCGTAGCGCTTGCGCTCGAAGGACGTGAAGCTCACCGCATAGAGTGAGGCGAGTCGACGGTACTCGCGGGCCAGGCGCAGCGGACTGCACGCGGTCATTTTCTCCAGCTCCGCCGAGCGCCGGCGATGCGACTCGAACAGCGGGGCCAGGACGCTTCCGACCAGCAATCGCTCGGCGGGGCTGTCGCCGCCGACGAAGGCGTAGCACCGGGCGACGCACCGTGACGCCTGTCGGTACAGCTGCGCCAGGGTATCGAGCTCGTGCCGCGCGTTCACCGGCGCGCGGCGGCAGCGCGAGCGGAAGGCGCGCTCGGCCTCGGTGAACGGCGTAGCGGCAACGTCGAAGAGCGCCTGCAGCCGCCGCGGCAGCTCCCGCAGCGCGGCCAGCGCCGCCGCCGCCTCGGCGGTGCGCGCCGGGACCGGATCGTCGATCAGCAGGACGACCCGCCGGCTCGGGTACTCCTGCAGCGCTGCCGAAAGCAAGGTGCAACGCACGACGCCGAGCTCTTCCCGGTACGAGGGCACCAGGATCGCGAGAGGCTGGGCAGGGCGCTGATAGATCTCTTCGAGCTCCTCGCGGGCCGCGGGACGGTGCGCCGCACAGCGGTACAGGTGTCCCAGGCGGGTCAGCTGATAGACGAAATTGCCCCAGATGAGCAGCGCGACGATCAGCATGAAGGACAGCTGTCCGACACCCACCGACCACTGACGGGCCGCGAGCTCGGCGATGAAGGCGCCGCTCAACTGCGAGAAGGCGAGCACGACCGCGGCAACGGTGAGGGTGAGCGCGAGATAGGTCGCGCAGATTTCCCGCTGCAGCGAACCCGCAAGCGGCGCGGCTGATCCCGCGGCCGCGGGGCGACCGATCACTGTTGCCATAATGCGAACGACCGGAGACTACTACGGGGGACCCGCAGCGTAGCGTCGGAGTTCCGCCCGCTCCAAGACGTCTCGGATCAGAGACAGCGCGTCACCGGTGCGGTCAGCGCCCGTGCGGGGGCTGAGTCTTTCGGCACGCCTCGAGATCCAGCTCGGGATGCTGCGCGCACTGCTCGGGCGTCGGCGGGGGTCGCGGGGGCGGCTGATCGACCGGAGCGCCGCGCGGCTCGACGCATTCAGCATAGCCACTCACGGGATTCACGACCGCTACGCGGCACTGCGGTGGAGCGGGTGTCGCGTCGGTGCCGGCGAAAACCGACTGGCCGCAGAGCGCGCAGAGCACGGCCAGCACACAGCGCGCAACCATCCGCTCACGGCGCGATGACACGGCGACTCCTCCCCGGTGACGTCTCATTTCGGCGGCTCCACGATCTTCCAGTAGGAATCCTTGCGAACGATCTTGCCGCGCCGGAATTCCAGCAGATCGCAGCCCCGGACCGTGATCTTCCTGCCGTCCCGCGCCGTGCCGGTGAGCGTCCATTGCGACACCGCATGATCGCCGCCGACCCAGTTGTGCACGTCCCCATAGTGCACATCGGGGAGACCCGCGAACCGCGTCGCCAGTCCCTTGCGAACCGCCGCCTTCCCGACGTAGCGCTCGCCCCAGGGGTCGGGTCCGCGCGGCATCAGCAGCTCGCAGTCGTCGGCAAAGAACCTCATCACGGCATCGAGATCGTGCGCGTTGAACGCGGCCACCAATCGCGCGAGCGTATCGACGGTCACCCGGGGCGCGGCGCTCGCCTGACTGACGCCAAAGAGCACGGCAAGTGATACGGCCAGAGCATTGACAACCCTGAGCTTCATGGTGCCCCCTCTTTACTGTCCGCAAGCGCGGTGCCGATAATCGCGCTCTCCATGGCGCGCGCTCGGATCATAGCCCTCCTCGTATGTCTCGGCGCGCCGGGCCTGGCGGCCGCGGCCGCGCCGCCGGCAGAGGCCGCCGGGGCGCAGGAGGGCGAGTGGCGCATGCCGGCGAAGGACTATGCCGCGACGCGCTACAGCGGGCTCACCCAGATCAACGCGCAGAACGCGCACGCGCTGCACCCGGTGTGGACCTTCTCGACCGGGGTGCTGGGCGGACACGAGGGGCAGCCGCTGGTGGTCGGCGACACGATGTTCGTCGTCACTCCGTGGCCGAACGTGCTGTATGCCTTCGATCTCTCGCGCGAGGGCTATCCGCTGCGCTGGAAGTACCGGCCGGACGTGAGCCCCGATGCGATCGGGGAGGCCTGCTGCGATTCGGTGAACCGCGGCGCTTTCTACGCCGGCGGCAAGATCGTCTACAACCTGCTCGACGGACATACGGTCGCGGTCGATGCGCGCTCGGGCCGCGAGCTGTGGAAAACGCAGGTCGCCGACGTGCGCAGCGGCGAGACCATCACCATGGCGCCGCTCGTGGTCGGCGATCGGGTGATTGTCGGCGCCTCCGGCGGGGAGTTCGGCATCTACGGCTGGATCAAGGGCATCGAGCTCGCGAGCGGGCGTATCGTCTGGACGGCGCACAATCTCGGTCCCGACGCGGACATGCTGGTGCGGCCGGACACCTTCCGGCCCCCTTACGGCGGCGCCGTCGGGCAGGGTGCGGGCAGCTGGCCGGGCGAGAGCTGGAAGAACGGCGGCGCGCCGGTGTGGGGCTGGATCTCCTACGATCCGCAGCTCGATCTCATCTACTACGGCACCGGCAACGCCGCGCCTTACGATGCGGAACGGCGGGCCGGGGACAACAAGTGGACCGCGAGCGTGCTCGCCCGGCGGCCCGGGACCGGGGAGCTGGTGTGGGCCTACCAGTTCACGCCCCATGACAGCTGGGACTACGACGCCACCGGCGCGATGATCCTGGCGGATCTCACCATCGACGGACACCCGACCAAAGCGCTGGTGCATTTCGACAAGAACGGTTTCGCGTACACGCTCGACCGCGCGACCGGGCGGCTGCTCGTCGCGGCGCCGTTTGCCCGCGTGACCTGGGCGAAGTCGGTGGACCTCGCAACCGGCCGGCCGGTGGTCGAGCCGGCCATGCAGACGGGGGTGTCGCGGGGCAACGTGCAGGGCATCTGCCCGAGCCTCGAGGGCGGCGTGAGTCCGTCGTCGCCCGCGGCCTTCTCGCCCCGCACCCACTGGTTCTACAGCTCGAGCAACAATTTCTGCATGAGCTTCGCCGCGGCGCCTGCGACCTATCTCAGGGGCACGCCCTACATGGGCGTCGACAGTCCTTACTCGGCCGGACCCGGCGGCTACCTCGGTGCGTTCATCGCCTGGGATGCGGCCACCGGACGCAAGGTGTGGGAGGACAAGGAGCCGTTCCCGAGCTGGAGCGGCGCCCTGGTCACGGCGGGCGATGTGGTGTTCTACGGCACGCTCGACGGCTGGTTCAAGTCGGTCGACGCCCGCACCGGCCGGCTGCTCTCGAAGTTCAAGGTGGGCTCCGGCGTGGTCGGCAATCCGATCACCTACCGCGGTCCCGACGGGCGGCAATACGTCGCGGTCTATGCCGGCATCGGCGGCGACTGGGCGCTGCTCTCGGGAGACACGCGCTCGGACGATCC
>DASSQU010000347.1:0-9279 GCA_035702325.1 Steroidobacteraceae bacterium | reverse complement strand
GACCGGACGCGCAATGTCTACATCGCCAACGTGCTGAAGAGCCGGCCGCCCGGCAACCGCGACCCGCGTCCGGAGGAGGTGGCGGCGTGCCTGCCGTACCTCGAGCGCCAGATCGCGCTGCTGCGGCCGCGAATCATGCTGGCGGTCGGGCGCATCGCGGCCCAGAGCCTGCTCGCCACCGATGCGCCCCTCGGCCGGCTGCGCGGGCGGGTGCACTCCTTCGGCGAGCTGAATACCCCGCTCGTGGTGACGTATCATCCCGCCTATCTCCTGCGCACCCCCGGCGACAAGCGCAAGGCGTGGGAGGATCTGAAGTTCGCCCGTTCCGTGTACCAGCAGCTGACGCAAGGACCTCCGACCGATGGCAACCGCACCTGAGCTGCTTGCGCTGGACCCCGAGCCCGGGCTGCGCCAGATGCGCGATGGCGACGTGCCCGCGGTCGTGGCCATCGAGCGCTGCTCGTACCAGTTTCCGTGGAGCGAGGGGATCTTCCGTGACTGCCTGCGCGTCGGGTACACCTGCCGGGTGGCGACCGTCGGCACGCAGATCGCGGGCTACGGTGTGATGAGCATCGGCGCCGGCGAGGCCCACATCCTCAACGTGTGCGTTGCCGGGAGCTACCGCTGCCGCGGGCTCGGCCGGCGGCTTCTCGCGCTGCTCATCGAGCGCGCCACGGCCGCCGGCATGAGCGAGGTGTTCCTGGAGGTGCGCCCGTCGAACACCGCCGCCATCCGGCTGTACCTCGCGCTCGGCTTCCAGCGGGTGGGCACGCGGCGCGGCTACTACCAGGCCGTCGGCGGACGCGAGGACGCCGCGGTGCTGAAGCTCGAATTGCGCGGGCTGCGCGCCCGTCCCGGCTGACGTCCCCGGTCCCATGAGCGAGCGCACGGCCGAGATCCTTCGGCGCCGCACCTTCGCCATCATCTCGCACCCGGACGCCGGCAAGACCACGCTCACCGAGAAGCTGCTGCTGTTCGGCGGCGCGATCCAGATGGCGGGCACCGTCAAGGGACGCAAGGCGGCGCGCCACGCGACCTCCGACTGGATGCGGCTCGAGCAGCAGCGCGGCATCTCGGTCACCTCCTCGGTGATGCAGTTCCCGTACCGCGACTGCATCATCAACCTGCTCGACACCCCCGGGCACGAGGACTTCTCCGAGGACACCTACCGCACCCTGACCGCGGTCGACTCGGCGCTCATGGTCATCGACTGCGCCAAGGGCGTCGAGGAGCGCACCATCCGCCTCATGGAGGTGTGTCGCATGCGCGCGACGCCCATCATGACCTTCATCAACAAGCTCGACCGCGACGGGCGCCCGGCCGTAGAGCTGCTCGATGAGATCGAGAGCGTGCTGCGCATCGGCACGGCCCCCGTCACCTGGCCGATCGGCATGGGACGCGAGCTGCGCGGCATCTACCACCTGACCGAGGACCGCATCTACGCCTACACCGCCGGCGAGCGCGGGCGGGTCGGGGAGAACCGCAGGATCGATGGGCTCGCGAGCCCGGCGGCGGCTGAGTTTCTCGGCGAGCTCGCCGGGCCCTTCGGTGAGGAAATCGAGCTGGTGCGGGGCGCCACCGAGGCCTTCGACCCGCAGGCCTATCGGGACGGCCAGCAGACCCCGGTGTTCTTCGGCTCGGCCATCAACAACTTCGGCGTCGAGGAGCTGCTCGCGGCCTTTACCCGCCATGCCCCCGCGCCGCAGCCGCGCGCCGCGCGCGAGCGCACCGTGCAGCCGGCGGAACAGGCACTCGCCGGCTTCGTGTTCAAGATCCAGGCCAACATGGACCCGGGGCACCGCGACCGGGTGGCATTCCTGCGTCTGTGCGCCGGGCAATACACCCGCGGCATGCGGCTCTTCCACGTACGGCTCGGCAAGGAAGTGCGCGTCGCCGATGCGCTCACTTTCATGGCCGCCGACCGCACCCAGGCCGAGGAGGCCTGGGCCGGGGACATCATCGGGCTGCACAACCACGGCACCATCAACATCGGCGACACCTTCACCCAGGGCGAGCGGCTGGTCTTCACCGGCATACCGAGCTTCGCGCCCGAGATCTTCCGCCGCGCCGTGCTGAAGGATCCGCTCAAGCTGAAGGCTCTGCACAAGGGCCTGTCGCAGCTGTGCGAGGAGGGAGCGACGCAGCTGTTCCGGCCACTGCGCGGCAACGAGCTGATCCTCGGGGCGGTCGGCCAGCTGCAGTTCGAGGTGGTGGCGTTCCGGCTCGCCGACGAGTACGGGGTGCAGTGCGTGTTCGAGCCGGTCGGGGTGTATACGGCGCGCTGGATCGAGGGCAGCGACGAGACGGGGCTGGCGGAATTCCGCGCGCGCGCCCACGCCCAGCTGGCGCTCGATCACGCCGGCGCGCTGGTGTACCTGGCGCCCTCGCGGGTGAATCTCGAGCTGACCATCGAGCGCTGGCCCGGCATCGCGTTCCGCGAGACGCGCGAGCACGCCACCTGAGCACGCACGCGAAGATCGGCTTCAGTGCCGCATGAGCGCCGTGCGTCGCGGCACGCGCAGCCGCGCCACGGCGCGGCGGAATTCCTCGACCGGGCGGGTGCCGGCGGCGGGCGCGTAGCGCAGTTGCGCATAGCGCGCGAGCAGCGCCTGCGCCTCGGGAGCGCAGCCAGGGCTGTGGGCGGCGAGAGCCGCGCCGTAGGCCAGTGGTCCCTGGTGGGGCGCACGCTCGATGCCGGTGCGTGCCAGCTTGCGGCACAGCCGCGCGTAGGCGCGCGCCAGCGCGTCCGGGCGCGGTGGATGCGGTGCGCGGCCGAGACGCCAGGCAATCACCGCGAGCCAGGCGAGCAGCGCGAGCGCGAACGCCCAGCCGAGCTCACGCACGCCGGCGGAGTGGAAGCCTAAGCGATCGAGCAGCCCGAGCTGCGTCGAGTAGTCGAACTTCACCACCCGCTCGTTCCACCAGGCGTTGGCGGCGTCCCAGCGCTGCAGCAGACGCGCGAGCCACGGGACGCTGCGCAGCAGGCGTGCCGGGGCGGACGCCGCCTCGGGCAGCAGGTCGAATAGCCCGCGCTGCAGCCGCTGCGGCTCGACCACCGCGGTCGGATCGACCCGCGTCCAGCCGCGCCCCTCCAGCCACAGCTCCGCCCAGGCGTGCGCGTCCGCCTGGCGCACCACGAGGTATCCGCCGATTGGATTCCACTCCCCGCCGAGGTAGCCGGTGACCACGCGGGCGGGGACGCCGGCGGCGCGCGCCAGCGTGACGAAGGCGGACGCGAAGTGACCGCAGAAGCCGGTGCGCGTGCCGAACAGGAAGTCGTCCACCTGATCCCGCCCGAGCCGCTCGGGCTCGAGCGAGTAGACGAACCCGCCGGTGCGCAGCCAGTCGAGGGCCGCGTCGACGAAGGCCGCGTCCGAGCCGGCGTCCGCGCGCAACCGCTGTGCGAGCTGCGCCGTGCGCGGATTGCGGTCCGGCGGCAGTCGGGTGTCGGCGCGCCGTTCGGTGGCTGCCAGCGGTGTCGCGAGGCGCGCCCCGGTGCGCGACTGCGCCTCGAAGCTCGTCGGCTCGCTGACCGGCTGGGCGGCGAGCAGCTCGTAGTCGTGGGTGAGCGCCGCCCTGGAGTCCGGCGAAGCGAGCGGCACGTCGAGGGCAAACCAGTAGCGATGATGGCTCGGCTCGAGCGCGACCCGGTAGCGGTACTCGGTTCCGGTGAGCACGGGCGCCGGCCGTGGACGCCACCAGGCGGGGCTGCGCGTCCAGGTGGCGCCGTCGAAGTCCTCGAGTACCGGCCCGCGCCAGTAACGCTGCTCGGGCGGCGGCGGCACCGCGCTGAATTTCACCCGGAAGGCGGCGTCGTAGGAGGTGATGAGGCGCGCGATGCTGCCCGGGCTCATGGTATCGGAGAGTCCGCTGAGTGCCTCCGCAGCGCGCGGCAGTGCCCAGAAGGACCCCGCCAGACGCGGAAAGAACACGAACAGCAGCACCGCGAGCGGCGCGGCCAGCAGCAGCGTGCGCGCCGCGAGCACCAGCGCCGCGCGCCCGGGGAGCGCCGGCGAGGCGATCACCGCGAGCGCCGCGCACGCCAGCCACAGCACCCCGAGGTACAGCGGTGTGCGCGCCAGGCTCTGGCGGTCGAGACAGGCCGCGAGCAGCAGGAACAGACCCGCGCCCACCAGCACCAGATGATCGCGCCGCCCGCGCGTCTCGAGCAGCTTGAGCGACGCCATCAGGATCAGCAGCGCGGTGCCGGCGGCGAGTCCGTTGAGCGTATGGAACCGGGCCAGCACCGCTGCGATCACCCCGAGCGCGAGGACGCCGCGCACGATGGCGCCCGGCATGGGCGCGCGCACCGCGCCCATGCGCCACACGATCAGCGCGGCTGCCACGACGCCGATCCACGGCGCCACCCGGTCGACGTGCAGCAGCACGCCGGCGGCGAAGGCCGCCGCGGCCCACGCGAGCGCGTGCCGGTCCGCGCGCTCGCGCTCAGGCGCGGGGCGCAGCGTGCGGGTCGCTTCCATGGAGTGCGAGCGCCACGAGGCACTGGTGGCGGTGCTCGGGCCCGCGGTTCGGCGCAACGGTGGTGCCGGGAAGGACGAGGCCGTAGCACTCGCCGCCCGCTTCCGCGTCGACCACCCAGCGGGCGAGCTGCGAGAGCCGCGCCTCGGTGTCGGGACTGCGCAGCGCGGCGAAGTCGAACAGACACAGATCCGCCCCCGTCGGGCTGTACTCCTTGACCAGCAGCGGCGCCCCGCGCGCGTAGGCTTTCCAGTCCACCTGGCGCGGCGAATCGCCGTCGCGAAACGGCCGCAGTCCGAGCCACTCGTCGAGGCCCAGATGGCCGTGCGGGCGGCCGGCACCGTGACGGCGACCGCTCGCGGCCGGCATGGGCAGCGAGCCGAGCGGCCGCGGGTAGACCAGCATCTGCACCGGCAGGTGCACCCAGGTCCAGGCGCGGAACAGCCCGAAGGGGTGCGAGGTGGCGAGCCGCAGCCGCTCGATGCGCACGACGCCGCGCCGCTCGGCGGGCAGCGGCAGCTCGAGCCGCCCGGACCCGAGCGCGGCAACATCGACGCTCACATCCGCAGCGTCATCGAGACCCGCCTCGAGGCCGGGGCGCGGCACGGTCGCCGGATTCTCCAGTGCGAGGCGCACCCGGCCCACGCTGCCGGCGAACACCGCCGGCGCCTCCACCGCTCGCAACGCGATGCCGAGCAGGTTGCGATGGCATTCGTGCATGGCGACCAGCGCGAAGCCGGCGAGCAGGAAGGTGAGCAGCAGCGCGAGGCTGTTGCCGTAGTTGAGCGCCGCGAGCAGCATCAGCACCCAGAGCAGGCCGAAGGCAGCTCCGGCACGGCTCGGCAGGATGTACAGCCGGCGGCGCTCGAGCGTGAGCGGCAGCCGGTCGTCGCCCTGGCGCCGGCGTGCCCAGGCCGCCAGCCGCGCCCGTATCCGCTTGCCAACCGCCGGGATCACGGCGCGCATGCGCACCCCCGGGCGGCGCCTACAGCGGCACCGGCACCGAGCGGATGAGCTCGGCGGCGAGATCCGCGCTGCCGCCGGGCTCGCGCCGCTCGAGCCGATGCGCGACCACCGCCGGCAGTACCGCCTGGATGTCCTCGGGGAGCACCGCCGCGCGCCCCGCGAGGTGGGTCCAGGCCTGGGCCGCGCGGATCAGCCCCTGTCCGGCGCGCGGCGAGAGCCCGAGCTTCAGGTCGGGGCGTTCGCGCGTGCGGGCGATGAGCGCCTGTGCATAATCGAGCAGGGCGTCGGCGACGTGCACCGCGCGCACCGCGCGCTGCACCTGTAGCACCGCGGCGGCATTCAGCGCCGGCGGCATCTCCGGCAGCAGCTCGCGGCGCTCGCCGCTGCGCAGCAGCTCGCGCTCGTGCGCCGCGTCCGGATAGCCGAGCGTGACGCGCATCAGGAAGCGGTCGAGCTGCGATTCGGGCAGCGCGAAGGTGCCGAGCTGCTCGTGCGGGTTCTGCGTGGCGACCACGAAGAACACGTCCGGCAGGCGGTAAGTGGTGCCGTCGGCGCTCACCTGGCGCTCCTCCATCGCCTCGAGCAGCGCGCTCTGGGTGCGCGGGCTCGCCCGGTTGACCTCGTCCGCGAGCAGCAGCTGCGTGAAGATCGGTCCGCGGCGGAATTCGAAGCGCTGATGGGCGCGATCGAAGATCGATACGCCGATGATGTCCGCCGGCAGCAGGTCGCTGGTGAACTGCACGCGTTGCCAGGCGAGTCCGAGCACGTGGGCGAGCGCGTGGGCGAGGGTGGTCTTGCCGACGCCGGGAACGTCCTCGATCAGCAGGTGTCCGCGCGCCATCAGGCACGCGAGGCACAGGCGGATCTGCGCCGGCTTGCCGAGGATGACGGTCTCGAGCGAGGCGAGCACGCGGCCGAGCGTCGCGGAGTCGATGTGCGGCTCGGCGGCGGCGTTCACGGCGCCTCTTTACCCCGGCCCTCGCCGAGCAGTCCGCGCACCCGCTCGAGCTGCGCCCGCAGGCCGCCGACGGTGCGCTCGAGCTCCGCCAGCCGCGCGCGCTCCCCGGCCACGACCGCGGCCGGCGCGTTGGCGACGAAGCTCTCGCTCGCCAGCCGCGCGCGCGCGCTGGCGAGGTCCCGGTCGGCCTTGCCGAGAAGTTTGCCGAGCCGTTCCGCCTCCGCCGGCGCGTCGATGAGTCCCGCCATCGGCACCAGCAGCGTGAGCGTGCCGACGAGCGCCGTGGCCGACTGCGGCGCGGCTTCGTCCGCCGCCAACACCCGCAGGCCGTCGAGACCGGCGAGGCGCTCGAGCCAGGTGCGGTGGCTCGCGGCCCAGGCGCGGTCCTGCGCCGTGGCGGCCTGCAGCAGCAACGGCACGCGCCGGCCCGGACTGATGTTCATCTCGCCGCGGATCTGGCGCACGCCGAGCACCACCGCCTGAATCCAGGCCACCTCGCGCTCCGCGGCCTCGTCGGCCGGGAACTGCGCGGCGGCCGGGTAGGGCTGGAGCATCACGGTCGCGCCGCTCACTCCGGCGAGCGGCGCGGCACGCTGCCAGATCTCCTCGGTGATGAACGGCATGAGCGGATGCAGCGCGCGCTGCAGCGCCTCGAGGATCCCGGCCAGCGTGCCGCGCGTGCCGGCGCGCACCGCGGCGGCGGTGTCCGCCGACTGCAGCAGCGGCTTGGTGAGCTCGAGGTACCAGTCGCAGAAGTCGTACCAGGTGAACTCGTACAGCGCGGTGGCGGCGAAGTCGAAGCGGTACTCGCGCAGCGCCTCCTCGACCGCGGCGAGCATGCGGCCGAAGCGCGCGCGTATCCAGCGGTCGGCCACCGACAGCTCGGCCGGCTCCGCCGCCGGCGCTGCGGGCGCACCGCCGAGTGACAGCATGACGAAGCGCGCCGCGTTCCACAGCTTGTTGCAGAAGTTGCGATAGCCGCCGACGCGGGCCAGGTCGAAGCGGATATCGCGGTTCGGTGAGGCGAGCGCGGCGAAGGTGAAGCGCAGCGCGTCGCTGCCGTGCGGCGCGATGCCCTGCGGATATTGACGGCGGGTCGCCTGCGCGATGGCGGGCGCCTGCTGCGGCCGCATGAGACCGCTGGTGCGCTTGGCCACCAGCGCCTCCAGCGGGATGCCGTCGACGATGTCGAGCGGGTCGATGACGTTGCCCTTGGACTTCGACATCTTCTCGCCGTGCTCGTCGCGGATCAGCCCGGTGATGTACACCTCCCGGAACGGCACCTCGCCCATGAACTTCAGCCCCATCATCATCATGCGCGCGACCCAGAAGAAGATGATGTCGAAGCCGGTGACCAGCACGCTCCCCGGGTAGAAGCGGGCGAGATCGGCGCCGGGCTGCGGCCAGCCGAGCGTCGAGAACGGCCACAGCGCCGAGGAGAACCAGGTATCGAGCACGTCCTCGTCCTGGCGCAGCGGCACCTGTGCGCCGAGTCCGTGCCGTGCACGGACTTCCGCCTCGTTGCGCCCGACGTAGGCCTTGCCGGCGGCGTCGTACCACGCGGGGATGCGGTGCCCCCACCACAGCTGGCGGCTCACGCACCAGTCTCTGATGTTGCGCATCCACTCGTAGTAGGTGCGCGCCCAGCTGTCGGGCACGAAGCGGGTGCGGCCCTGCTCGACCGCGGCGACCGCCTCCGCGGCGAGCGGCGCGATCTTCACGAACCACTGGTCGGTGAGCCAGGGCTCGAGCACCGCACCGGAGCGGTCGCCGCGCGGAATCACCAGCCGGTGTCTCTCGATGCGCTCGACGAGACCGGCGGCCTCGAGCTCTGCCACCACGCGGGTGCGCGCCGCGAAGCGGTCGAGGCCGCGCAGGCGTTCCGGCACCGAGTCATTGAGGGCGGCGCGCGCGGTGAAGATGTTGAGCAGCGGCAGCCCGTGGCGCTGGCCGACCTCGTAGTCGTTGAAGTCGTGCGCCGGGGTGATCTTTACGCACCCCGAGCCGAAGGCCGGGTCGACGTAGGCGTCGGCGATGACCGGGATGGTGCGCCCGGCGAGCGGCAGGGCCAGCTGGCGGCCGACGAGGTGCCGGTAGCGCTCATCCTCCGGATGCACCGCCACGGCCACATCGCCCAGCATGGTCTCCGGACGCGTGGTCGCCACGACCAGGTGGCCGCCGCCCTGCGCCAGCGGGTAGCGCAGGTGCCACAGCTGGCCTTCCTCTTCCTCCGACTGCACCTCGAGGTCGGACAGCGCCGTGAGCAGCACCGGGTCCCAGTTCACCAGGCGCTTGCCGCGGTAGATGAGGCCTTCCTCGTGCAGCCGCACGAACACCTCGATGACCGCGCGCGTAAGCCCCGGATCCATGGTGAAGCGGTCGCGTGACCAGTCGACCGAGTCTCCGAGGCGGCGCATCTGCGCGGCGATCGTGCCGCCGGACTGCTCCTTCCACTGCCACACGCGCGCGACGAAGGCTTCGCGCCCGAGATCGGCGCGCTGCCGGCCCTCGGCGTTGAGCTGACGCTCCACTACCATCTGGGTGGCGATGCCGGCGTGGTCGGTGCCGGGCTGCCACAGCGCATCCTCGCCGCGCATGCGGTGATAGCGCGTCAGCGCATCCATGAGCGTGTGCTGGAACGCGTGCCCCATGTGCAGCGTTCCGGTGACGTTCGGCGGCGGGATCATGATGCAGTACGGCGCACCGCTCCCGCGCGGCGCGAACCAGCCGCGGGACTCCCAGCGCTCGTAGATGCGCCGCTCGATGTCCTGCGGCGCGTACACCTTGTCCATTGACTGCCGGGAAAGCACCAGGGAACGTCGGGCGATTATAACGGCCCGCGGACGCGGGACGTTGGTGCCGAGGGCCGGGATCAG
>DASSQU010000346.1:0-2471 GCA_035702325.1 Steroidobacteraceae bacterium | reverse complement strand
TTGAGCACCCGTGGCTTGAGCCGCGACCCGGCCTGGAACGTGTCGTCGCTGATGGAGGGCGGAGTGGCCACTCCTCCTCCACTGGCTTGGCCTCCGCCGGCTTGAGCTCCGCCCGCCTGACCGCCGCCGGCCTGCCCCCCGCCGGGTTGCCCGCCTCCGCCCGAGCCGCCGCCGCTGGCTGCGCACGTCGCGTCGCAGGTGGGAGGAGGAGCAGCGCACGCGCCACCGAGCACCGCGAAGATCATGAATGCCAGTCGCTTCATGAGCCGGCCGTAGCAATTCCGGCGTCAGCCGGTCGATGGAGCCGCCCGCCGGTGAGTCAGCACGGTGCCACTGTTTCGCGAAGCGGCCCCTGGCATCGCACCCGGCCCTCCGGCGCTTGCGGTGGCGGGCGCGCCGGCGGGTAGACTGCGCGCCGTTTGTTGCCGCTCGCCGTCACCGCCGCGGTGCTGCTCGTCGCGGTGCTCGCCTTCGTGCTGTGGCGCCGCCGCGTCCGGCGCCGCATCGGTCAGCGGCTCAGGCGCCCAGCGCCGAAGCTCGCGCATCCGGTGGTGCTGGCGCACGGGATCATGGGCTTCGACGAGCTCAAGATCGCGGGCATCCGGCGCGAGTACTTCCGCGGCATCCCCGCCCACCTGAGCGCGCACGGAGCGCTCGTCCACGTGCCGCGCGTCTCGCCGCTCGGCTCGGTGGCCCAGCGCGCCCGCGAGCTCACGGCGGTGGTGAATTCCATCGACGCGAAGAAGGTCAACCTCATCGCGCACAGCCTGGGCGGGCTCGACGCGCGCTACGCCATCACCAGGCTGGGGCTCGCGCCGAAGGTCGCCTCGCTGGTCACCATCGGGACGCCGCACCACGGGACGCCGATCGCGGACCTCGGCACCTCGCTGGGCGACAAGCTCGGCGTGCGGCTCGTGCTCGACACCCTGGGCATCGACGTGAGCGTGCTCGACGAGCTGACCACGGTCCACATGCAGCGGTTCAACAGCGAGGTGCTCGACGCGCGCGACGTCTGGTACGCGTCGGTGTCGGCCCGCGCGGCGCGCGGCGTCCACCCGCTGCTGAAGCCCTCGCAGCTGCTGCTCGCACGGCAGGCCGGCGACAACGACGGCATGGTGCCGGCCGCCTCGCAGCGCTGGGGTGAGCTCATCGCCGAGATCGACGCCGACCACTGGGCGCAGATCGGCTGGAGCGACAGCTTCGACGCGCCGGACCTCTACCTGCGCGTGATGCAGGAGCTGAAGGCGCGCGGCTTCTGAGCGGCTGCTGCGCCGTCGCGCGGGCCGTACTACCGTCAGCGAATGGCCGACAACGCAGCGCGCGAATGGCTCGCCACCTTCCGCTCGACGCGAAGCCGCGATGTGACGGGCGAGACGACCGAACGGTGGCGAGAGCACCGGCGCGTTCCGGGCCGCGACGCCGAGGAGCTGCTCGAGGGCCTCGCCGCGCGGCTGGTCGAGATGCAGATCAGCGTGGTGCGCTGCAGCTTGAGCCTGTTGCCGCTGCATCCCGAGATCTACGCGCTCAACCTGGTCTGGACCCGGGGCAAGGGCGTCGAGCGGTTCGCTCGCACCCACGAGTACGTGGGGCGCGCGGAGCTGGCCAACACCCCGCTGGCCGCCATCAAGCGTGGCAGCCCGGCGATCCGCGTACGCCTCGGCGCGGACAGCAGCCCAGAACATCGCTCCAACCTCGCAACGATCGCCGGACTCGGCGCAACCGACTTCTTCATCGTGCCGCTGATCCTCGGCGATGGGCGCCGCTCGTTCTTCTGGTGCGCGGTCGATCAGCCGGCCGGTTTCACGGCGTCGCAGCTCGAGGCGATCGAGCAGCTGGCGCCGCTGCTCGCGCCGCGCGTCGACGCGGCCTCGTGGGAGGAGTCGACCGAGCTGCTGCTCGACACCTACCTCGGCGTGAACGCTGCGCGCCGCGTGCTGACCGGCGCGTTCAAGCGCGGCACGGGAGAGACGCTCAAGGCCGTCATCTGGTTCTGCGATCTGCGGGGCTTCACGTCGCTGGTCGACTCGCGGCCGGTGAACGACGTCATCCCGCTGCTGAACCGCTACTTCGAGACGATGGCCGCGCCGGTGGAGGACGCCGGCGGAGAGATCCTGAAGTTCATCGGCGACGCCATGCTGGCGGTGTTCCACGTCGACGAGCGGGGCGCCGCGCCGCGCTGCGAGCAGGCGCTCGGGGCGGCGACCGCGGCCCTCGACGCGCTGGCGAAGCTGTCGCGCGACGAGCCGGCCCCCCTGAAGGCGGGCATCGCGCTCCATGTCGGAGAGGTCATGTACGGCAACATCGGGGCGCGGACGCGGCTCGACTTCACCGTCATCGGGCCCGCGGTCAACGAAGCCTCGCGCGTCGAGAGCCTGTGCAAGGAGCTTGGGGCGCCGCTGCTCGTGACCGGAGCGTTTCAGCGCGCCGCTGGCCAGCTGCCGCTCCTCTCGCTGGGGCGCCATGCGCTGCGC
>DASSQU010000345.1:0-4831 GCA_035702325.1 Steroidobacteraceae bacterium | reverse complement strand
CATGGCGGCCACCAACGAGACCGTGGAGGCGCGGCAGCTTGCGATCCTCGCCGGGGTATTCCTTGCGGTGATCGTCATGTGCCTCGCCACCTTCCGCTCAGTGGTGGGGACGGTGCTGGTGGTCGTGCCGCTGGCGCTGGTATCGGTGCTGGTATACGCGGTGATGGCGCTGGTCGGCATCGGCCTCAAGGTGTCCACGCTGCCGATGGTGGCGCTCGGCGCCGGGATCGGCGTCGACTACGGCATCTATCTCTTCAGCCGCATGCAGGAGTTCCTCGGCCAGGGCCTGCCGGTGCGCGAGGCGTACGAGCGCACGCTGCGCGTCACCGGGGCGAGCATCATCTTTACCGGCATCACCCTCGCCATCGGGGTCGCCACCTGGGTGTTCTCGCCGCTCAAGTTCCAGGCGGACATCGGCATCATGCTCACCTTCATGTTCCTGGTGAACATGCTGGCGGCGATCGTGCTGCTGCCGGCGCTGGCGGCGTGGCTGATCCGCCCGCGGGCGCCGGACGGCGCAGCTCGCTAGGCCCGCTCGTCACTCGTCCCAGCGGGGGCGGGCGCGCAGCCGCTTGGTGCGCTGCAGGCGTGCCTTGCGCTCGAGGCGCCGCTCGCGCGAGGCGCGGGGCGGCTCGGTGGGGCGGCGCGGCTTCGGCGCGCGCAGGGCGCGCCGGATGAGATCGGCGAGGCGCTCCTCGACCGCCCGCCGGTTCTGCTCCTGGGTGCGGTGAGTACGCGCGACGATCAGCAGCGTGCCGTCGGCGGTGACCCGCCGGCCGCTTAAGTTCCGCAGCCGCATCTTCACGTCCGGCCCGAGCGCGGCGCTGCCGGCGAGATCGAAGCGCAGCTGCACCGCGGTCGCCAGCTTGTTGACATTCTGGCCGCCCGGACCGGACGAGCGCACGAAGGCGAGCTCGATCTCCCTGTCGGGAATCGTCACACCCGCGCACACCGCCAGCGGCACGGCCGGCGACGCTCAGTCAGCGGCCCGGTCCTGCCCGGGCGTAGGCTCGGCACCGGGACTCGCGGGCGGCCGCGGTGCACGCCCCTGGATGATCCGCACCTCGCGCTGCGGGAAGGGGATAGTGACGCCGTGGGCGCGGAAGATGCGCCAGATGGCACGATTGACGTCGGAGCGCACGTTGTTGACGCCGTTCACGGGGTCGGCGATCCAGAAGCGGATCTCGAGGCGTATGCCGCTGTCATCGAAGCTGATCAGGCGCGACACCGGCTGCGGATCGCGCAGGATGCGCGGGTGGTTCTCGGTGGCCTCCACCAGCAGCTTGAGCGCCAGCTCGGGATCGTCCTCGTAGCTCACCGCTACCGGCAGCTTGATGCGCACGCGCTGATCGGAGTAGCTCCAGTTGATGAAGGGGTTGCTGATCAGGTTCTGGTTCGGCACCAGGGTGTCGACCCCGTCGCGGTCGCGCACCACCACGTAGCGGCCGCGCAGCTCCTGCACCCAGCCGAAGTTGCCGGTGCTCGAGCCGTCGTGCGCGGTGAAGCTGATCACGTCGCCGGGCTTGATGGACTTGTCCATGAGCAGCACGAAGCCGCTGACGAAATTGCTGGCGACCGACTGCAGGCCGAAGCCGAGCCCCAGGCCGATGGCGCCGGTGAGGACGTTGAGCGTCGTTACCTCGACGCCGGCGGCGTTGATGCCGAGCAGGACCCCGAGCCCGACCAGCAGGAAGTAGCTGAACTTCGAGACCCCGACCCGGGTCGAGACCGCCAGCTGCTCGAGCTGCATGACGTGCCGCTCGATGGCGCGGGCGACGAGGCTGGTCACCACCACGAAGGCGGTCACCACCACCAGTCCCTTGAGCAGCGCCCACAGGCTGAACTGGCTCTTGCCGGGGACGACATTGATGCGATTGAGCACCGATTCGATCGCGTCCAGCCAGCCGAGCAATGCCAGCGCCACGATCACCGACAGCACGAGCGTGATTCCGCCCTCGCGGCTCTGCAGCCACGACCCGGGTCCGAGCAGCCGGCCGAGGATGTACACGCCGAGGCGCACCAGCACGACGGCGGCGGCCAGCTGCGCCGCGCCGTCGAGCAGCGCGCTCGAGCGCCCCGACGCCGCGAGCGTGGCGTGCCCGATCAGCAGCACGGCGAGCGCCGCCAGCATCGGCGCCAGCATCACGATGACCTCGGCGAGGCGCTCCAGCCAGTCCGGCGCCTGCCCGGCGGCCGCGGCGCGCGCGCGCCGCGCGCGCGTCGTGCGGGCGATCGCCAGCGCCACGCCCACCGCGATCACGATCACCAGTGCCTCGGCCCACAGCTGCGGGGAGGTGAGCGCGAGGGAGACGCCGCTCGCGGCGCTGTTGGCGCTATCCATCAGGCATTCAGGTCCGGGATCAGCTGGCTCTCCAGACGCGCGATCTGGTCCTTGAGCATCAGCTTGCGCTTCTTCAGGCGCTTGAGTTGCAGCTCGTTGACGTGCAGATCGAGCGACAGACGGGAGATGATCTCATCGAGGTCGCGGTGCTCGATGCGCAACTGGCGCAGCTTTTCCACGTTGCGGAACAGCTCGCGGTCGACGTTGTCTTCGATTTCCGCCATGGCGGGTGGCCCAGTGTTGGCGATGGGCGTTGGACGGCCTGGAGCTGCCGGCGGCGGCCGCCAAGACTAGCGAGCTTAGCCGAGCGGCGCGCCGAGTGCCACGGCCCGCGGGGTGGGAGCCGGGCGGGGCGTGAAACCGGCCGTCAGCGACCCCGGCCCCGCGGCGCGTGCCCGGGCCGGCCCCCCTTGCCGCCGCGGGGCGGCCCGCCGCCATGGCGTCCGCGGTGCGGGTGGGGCCGGTAGGAGCGGGGCGGGAGGATCCCCGGGTGCACGCCGGTGGCCAGCATGTCGGGGGCCATCGACCCGGAGGGGATCTTGTGGCCGAGATACTCCTCGATCTCCGGCAGCGAGACCGCGAACTCCTCGCAGGCGAAGCTGATGGCGTCGCCCTCGGCTCCGGCGCGCGCGGTACGCCCGATGCGGTGCACGTAGTCGGACGGGTCCTGCGGCAGATCGAAATTGAACACGTGGCTCACGTCGGGGATGTGCAGACCGCGGGAGGCGACGTCGGTCGCGATCAGCACCGCGAGCTCCCCGTCGTGGAAGGCCCGCAGGAAGCGCAGGCGCTTATTCTGCGGCACGTCGCCGGAGAGCGCCTGGGCGTGAAAGCCGTTGGCCTTGAGCACGCTCTCGAGCCGCTCGGCCATGCGCTTGGTGTTGACGAACACCATGGTGCGGTTCGCCTCGCTCTGGCGCAGCAGCCCGATCAGCAACGGCACCTTCTCCTCCATCGCCGGGTAGTAGATGATCTGGCGCACCGCATCCACGGTGAGCTTGTCCGGCTCGATGCGCACCAGCTCGGGGTTGTTCATGTGCTCGTAGGCGAGCTCCAGGACGCGGTACGAGAGCGTCGCGGAGAACAGCATCGACTGGCGCCGCTCGGGGTGCGGCAGGCGGCGCAGGATGTAGCGGATGTCGGCGATGAAACCGAGGTCGAACATGCGGTCGGCCTCGTCGAGCACCAGCACCTGGGCGTGACGCATGTCGTACACGTGCTGCTTGAAGTAGTCGATGAGCCGCCCGGGAGTGCCGATCAGCACGTCGCAGCCCGAGCTGAGCTCCTCGCGCTGCTTGTCGTAGTCGATGCCGCCGAACACCACCATGTGCCTGAGGCCGGTGTGCGCGCCGAGGGTGAGCGCGTCGTGGTGGATCTGCACCGCGAGCTCGCGGGTCGGGGCGACGATCAGTGCGCGGATCGAGCTGCGGGTGCGGCCGGACGGCGCGGGGCGCGTGAGCAGCGCCTGGTAGAGCGCGATGAGGAAGGCGGCGGTCTTGCCGGTGCCGGTCTGCGCCTGGCCGGCCACGTCGCGCCCGGCGAGTGCGATCGGCAGCGTCTGCGCCTGGATCGGCGTGCACAGCGTAAAGCCCGCCTGCCGTACGCCCCCCATCACTTCGGGCCGCAGACCAAGAGAGGCGAACGCCACGGCAGCGGATTGTGGATCAGTCATCACTTAGAGCCGCAGTGTTATGCGAAAAGCGCTCAGGGACTTGAAAAAACCACCCGGAAGCGCTAAATAGTGTCTCAGTCAGCGGGCCGTTAGGGCTCGCACCCGCCGGCCGGTAATCCTTTTCCCCGTAGGGCCAGATACTCAAGCGACGAGTTAGTGTAACCGTTTGACGGGTGTCCCTGGCAGCGCTTTTCGCGCACTTTAGGCCGATCCGCCCGGATTTTCCCAGTTCTTCGACGTCGAGTAATCACAGTCTCTGCAGTGACGGAGGTTGAACCGCGTGAGTAGCCCGCACATCGTGCATACCACGGATGCGACATTTACCCAGGACGTCCTCAAGTCCGACAAGCCCGTGCTGCTGGACTTCTGGGCCGAGTGGTGCGGTCCGTGCAAGATGATCGCGCCGATCCTCGACGAAATCGCCAGCGAATACCAGGACCGCATCAAGATCGCCAAGCTCAACATCGACGAGAACCCGCAGACGCCGCCCAAGTTCGGCATCCGCGGCATCCCGACGCTGATTCTCTTCAAGAACGGCACGGTCGAGGCCCAGAAGGTGGGCGCCGTGTCCAAGTCACAACTCTCGGCATTTCTGGACAGCAACCTGTGAGAGGCTACCTCGGTAATCAGGGCCGCAACCGGCCCAACAAGGGCCCGCGCCACGGCAACCGCGACGGCAATCGCGGCAACGGCGGGAACGTCAACGGCGGGCGTCAACAGCAAGATGAGCTGATGCACGAGTCGGAAGGCTTCGACGCCGACGACTCCGAAATCATCAGTCCGGCAGAGCTGACGCAGTCCCGCGCGTCGATGAACCT
>DASSQU010000344.1:0-3373 GCA_035702325.1 Steroidobacteraceae bacterium | reverse complement strand
TTTCATCGCCGCCGCCGAGCGTTACGGCATCACCCCGGCGATCGACCGCTGGGTGATCGAGAACGCGTTCCGCTGGCTGGTGTCCGAGGCGGACGAGCGGCAGAACCTGCTGCAGTGCTCGATCAACCTCTCGGGCCAGAGCCTGGGCGATGACAAGTTCCTGCCGTTCGTGATCGAGCAGCTGCGCCACAGCGGGCTCGATGCGTCCAAGATCTGCTTCGAGATCACCGAGACCGCGGCGGTGGCGAGCTTCTCGCAGGCGAATCGCTTCATCCAGGCGCTCAAGCAGCAGGGCTGCAAGTTCGCGCTCGACGACTTCGGCACCGGGCTCTCCTCGTTCGGTTACCTCAAGCACTTCCCGGTCGACTACCTCAAGATCGACGGCAGCTTCGTGCGCGAGATCCTGCGCGACCCGATCGATCGCGAGATGGTGCGCTCGATCAACGAGATCGGGCACCTGACCGGCAAGCAGACCATCGCGGAGTTCGCCGAGAACGCCGAGATCATCCAGATGCTGACCAGCCTCGGGGTCGACTACGCGCAGGGCTACGGCGTCGCCCAGCCGCAGCGCGTGCTGAAATCCGCCGTCGCCTGAGGCCGGGGCGGCGCGCCGCCGCCGGCACCCGGTAGCCCGGCTCAGCGCGGCGCGAACTCGAGCCGCAGCGACAGGTCCACCGCGCGTATGTGCTTGGTGATGGCGCCGACCGACACATAGTCGACGCCCGTCGCGGCAATCGCGCGCACCGTCTCGAGCGAGACGCTGCCCGAGGCTTCGAGCTTCACCGCGCCTGCGCGGGCGCGGTTCCGCGCCACGGCGCTGCGCAGATCGGCGTGCGTGAAGTCATCGAGCAGCACCACGTCCGGGGCGCACGCCAGCGCCTGCTCGAGCTCGGCGAGCGATTCCACCTCCACCTCCACGGTGAGACCCGGCGCGTGGCTGCGCGCCGCACGGATCGCCCCGTCGAGGGAGCCCGCGGCCGCGATGTGGTTCTCCTTGATCAGCACGCGGTCGTAGAGGCCCATCCGATGGTTGTGCGCGCCGCCGCACAGCACCGCGTACTTCTGCGCGCTGCGCAGTCCGGGTATGGTCTTGCGCGTGTCGAGGATGGTGCAGCCGGTGCCGGCGACCGCCTGCACGAAACGGTGGGCGGCGGTCGCCGTAGCGGACAGCAGTTGCAGAAAGTTGAGGGCGGTGCGCTCGGCGCTCAGCACCGCCCGCGCGCTGCCCGCGATCTCGAGCAGCACCTGGTTCGCGCTCACCGGCTCGCCGTCGCTCGCGTGCCAGTCGAGCTGCATGTGCGGGTCGAGCCGCCGGAAGGTGGCATCCGCCCACGGCCGGCCGCAGAGGATCGCGTCCTCGCGGGTGATGACGCTGCCGCGCACCCGCTGGCCCGCCGGCACCAGCGCCGCGGTGACGTCGCCGCTGCCGAGGTCCTCGCGCAGCGCCGCGTCGACCTGCCCGGGGAGATCGCGCGGGAGCTCGGGCATGGGCTCCTATTGACCGAGGAGCGGCAGGCCGTGGGTGGCCCCGGCCATGCACATGATCATCGGGATCGACAGCACGAAGTTGACCCGCGAGGCCATGCCGGCGGTCTTGCGTGCCCGCGCCTTTTCCTCGTCGCTCGCAGCCACCATGCCGAGGATCTTCTTCTGGTTCGGCCAGATGAGCACCCACACGTTGAACAGCATGATGGTGCCGAGCCAGGCGCCGCTGCCGATGGTGCGCAGGTAGTAGGGCGAGTGGCCGCCGGGGTCCGCTATCCCGCCGAAGCTGAAGGCGCTGAGGAAGCTCGACCCGAGCAGCCAGGCGCCGCCGAGCCAGGTGGCGACCGCGCCCCAGCGGAACCAGAACAGCGCCCGCGGCGCCACGTACTTGCTGATGCCCGCGCCGCCCGGTCCGCCCTTGTCCGCGGCGGCGTCCGCCATCGCCGGGGTCTGCGCGACGTTGAAGTAGTACAGCAGCCCGATCCAGAACACGCCCGCGACGATGTGGAACCAGCGTGCCAGCCCGGGGTCGTTGAAGTGGGTGCCGCCGATCAGCACCGTCAGTATCAGCGCGAGGACGATGCCGAGGATCAGGGAGTGGCGGTGATTGTTCAGGGGATTCATTGCTTAGGTCTCCAAGTTATTGTTTCAATTGACCTGGCCGATCCTGCGAGCGTTTGAAGAATAGGCGAGGCACCCCCATAATTCAACGCATGCGCCCAGCGAGCGTGAGCGAGGCGCCCGGGCCTTCGGCAACCGCGGACCGTCCGCCCTCACCGTGCATCGGCAGCTGTGCGCTCGATGAGCAGGGATACTGCATCGGGTGCCTGCGAACCGGGGAGGAGATCGGACGGTGGTCGTCGCTGAGCGCGACCGGGCAGTGGCAGCTGATCGCCGAGCTCGAGCGACGGCGCAAAGCGAAGAGGTAGGCGGATGGACGTCGTAGAGAGAATCAAGGCCGAGCTCAGCTCGAGCCCGGTGGTGTTGTTCATGAAGGGAACGCCGGACTTTCCGCAGTGCGGGTTCTCCGCGCAGACGGTGAGTGCGCTGCGCGCGCTGGGGGCGCAGTTCCACTACGTCAACATCTTCGAGGAGCCGGAGATGCGCGAGGCCCTGAAGCGCTTCTCCAACTGGCCGACCTATCCGCAGCTGTACGTCAGGGGCGAGCTGGTCGGCGGCTGCGACATCGCGCTCGAGATGTACCAGAGCGGCGAGCTGCAGAAGCTGCTCGCCGAGGCGGGCGCGGTCAGCTGATCACCTCTTCGAGCGGCGGCGGCTCGTCGCTGTCTTCCGGCGGCGCGTTGAGCCAGCCGAGCTGCTGCGCGCGCTGGCTGGCTTCCGCGTAGCTTTCCCGCAAGCGGTTGCACACCAGGCAGAACAGCTCCGCGCTGCGCTCCGCGTCGTAGCGCGCGCTGTGAGCGCTGCCCGCATCCCACTCGAGTCCCGCGACGGTGAGCGCCTTGCCGAGCACCGTCTGGCCGAGCGCCGCTCCGGCGAGCGTCGCGGTATCGAAGCAGGAGAACGGGTGGAAGGGGTTGCGCTTCACCTCGGCGCGCGCCACCGCGGCGTTGAGGAAGGCGAGATCGAAAGCGGCGTTGTGGCCGACCAGTATCGCGCGGCGGCAGCCCCCGGCGCGCAGCGCGTGGCGTACCTCGCGGAACAGCCGTTGCAGCGCGTCGCGCTCGGGAAGCGCCGGGCGCAGCGGGTGGTGCGGATCGATGCCGGTGACCGACAGCGCCGCCGGATCGAGCCGTGCGCCTGCGAAGGGCTGCACGTGGTAGCCGTGGGTCGCGCCGCGGCGCAGCCGGCCGTCGGGCTCGATGTCGATCAGCACCACGGCGACTTCCAGCAAGGCGTCGGTCGCGGCATGAAAGCCCCCGGTCTCGAC
>DASSQU010000343.1:0-10726 GCA_035702325.1 Steroidobacteraceae bacterium | reverse complement strand
GATGTGATCGGAGAGGAAATGGAACCAGGCGTTCGGCTGCGTGTGGTAGTGCAGCGTGCCGAGCCGCGGCTCGGTGAGCTCACCGAGGAGCCGGCGGCAGGCGACGTGCGTGTCGGCGGTCATCGACTCGCCCGCCCCGTCGAGCACCAGCCGCTCGGTGCGGAACGCGGTCGCCCGCCCGTGCAGCTCCTCGATCGGCCCCCAGGGCAGCCCGGCGCGCCGCCAGATCGCCTCGGCCTCGCCCTGCGCGTTCCTGAACCGGCGGTAGGCGGCGCGCTCGTTGTCGGACATGCGCGCCTCGTCGATCTCGCCGAAGAAATCGAACAGCGAGCACAGCAGCTCCGGGTGCCCCTGGCAATGGAAGCACTCGCGGTGGTTCTCGATGGTGAGCTTCCAGTTGCCGTGCTCGACGAGGTCGACCTGTTTGGCCACCCTGGTGCGGCCGAGAGCGTGCGGCGCGAGGTAAGGCGTCATGCGCGCGGCCATGTCGTCGAAGTCCGCCGGCGGCTCGTCCGCCAGGCACACGAAGATGAGCCCGGCGAGGCGCTTGACGTGCACGGGCTTGAGCCGCCGCTGCCCGGCCGGAGTCTCGCCCGTGTCGCCGCAGCCGACCACCCGGCCGTCGAGATCGTAGGTCCAGCGGTGATAGGGGCACTGCAGGTGCGCCCCCGCGATGCCGGTGTCCTGCTGGAGGATGCGCGAGCCCCGGTGCCGGCAGGTGTTGTGGAACGCGGCGATCGAGCCGTCGTCGCGGCGCAGGACGAAGATCGGCCACGGACCGATCTGGAAGGTGCGGTAGTCGCCGCTCTCGGGGATCTCCGGTTCGGAGGCGAGAAACAGCCAGTGGCGGCCGAAGACGTATTCCACTTCGGCCGCGTAGAGCGCCTCGTCGGTAAAGAAGGCGCCCGGCAGTGCCGACCCGGGTTTGCAGGAGTCGAGCAGTGCGGCGACGTGGCGGCGCAGCGCCTCGGGGGCCGCAGGCGGGCGCCTGGCAGCAGGTGCAGCCTGGGGTGGTGCGGCCGCAGTCGCGCGGGACGAGGCGTTCATCGGCGGTAAATGTCGCCCAATCGCCGGGCTGCGTCAAAGCCTGAAATCGGCCAGGCCGCCGTCAGCGGCCGGCTCCGTCCGGCCCGGGTACATCGTCGCCCAAAGCGGCGCGCAACGGCCCGAGGAAGCGTTCGTATCGGCGCCAGCGGCCGATCGAGCTCCTGCCGATCGGCTGACGGACCTGCCAGTTGCTCGCCGTCAACACCGGCCGGTCGGTGCGGTGGAATTCGAGGCAGCGGGGGTCCCAGGGCAGCCCGATATGGTCGAGCATCCGCCGACTCCACGTTTCGGGGTCATCGACCAGCGCCTCGTAACGGACCTCGAGCAGCGTGTCCGGGGGCAGCGTCGCGCGCCAGTGCGCCATCAGACGCCGGTATTCGCGGTAGTAGTGAGCGAGGTCGCCGAGGTCGGTCGCGTAGGCGTGCGCGGCGGTGAAACCCTGGAAATAAATCGACAGGCAGGTGTCGAGAGGATGGCGCTCGAGGTGGATGAACCGCGCTTCCGGGAGCGCCGCATGGATGAGTCCGAGGTTCTTGAAGTTGCTGGGCAGCTTGTCGATGACTCGCGCCGCCGCGGCGGGCAGCGCCGCCAACAGCTCCAGGTACCGCCGGCCCAGCTCGGCGATCGTCGCCGCGCGCTGCGATGCCGGCGCGGCGCGCTCGGTATCGGCGGCGAATTGCCAGAAGAGCACCTCGCCCGCGCCGTGGACCTGGGGGTGCGAGGCGAGGATCTGTTCGGCGAGGGTCGTGCCCGAGCGGGGCATGCCGAAGACGAAGACCGCACGCCGGGTGGCGAGCCCCGCCGACCGCAGCTCCTCGAGCGCGGAGCGGTCGAACGCGGACAGCGTCCGCGACACGCGCGCAGTCGTTGCCGCGCGGTCGTAGGGGGGGCGGCTGCGGCGGGCGAGCTCATGGCCCCGCCGGTGATACTCGAATGCCGCGTCGACCTCGCCGAGGTCGTCGCAGTACTTGCCGAGGGCGTGATGCAGGCCGATGGCGTGGGCGACCGGCGGCCCGCGGGCGAGCGCCCGCGCCGCGGCGTCGCGCCATGGCGCATCGGCGGCGGTCATCCTGCGCACTGCCGTCAGGCCGATGAGCGCCTCGGGCAGGTCCGGGCTCATGCTGAGCGCCTGCCTGAGCAGCGTCTCGGCCTCCTCGAACCTGCCCCGGTCGATCGCCAGACTCCCGAGCAGGGCGACAGCATCGGCGGCGTCGGGACGCAGCGTGAGCGCCCTGCGGGTGCTCGCGGCCGCCTCGTCGACACGGCCGAGCGCCCGCTCGGCCATCGCGTGAGCGGTATGAAGCCCCGCATGCTGGGGGGCGCTCTCGAGTCCGGCGCGGTAGGCGGCCTCCGCAGCGTGCATCTCGTTGATGGCGAGCAGGGCGTTGCCGAGATGCAGGTACGCTTCCGGCAGCCGCGCATCGAGCCCGATCGCGCGCCGGGAGTGATCGATGGCGGCGCGGTGATCGCCGAGACAGTGGAGCACGTGGCCGAGGTTGGCGTGGAGGCGCGCATCGCCTGGAGCGCGAACCAGCGCCTCGCGGTAGCAGTCGGCCGCCCTGGCGAATTGACCGAGCCCTGCGAGCAGCGTCCCGAAGTCGTTGAGAGTCTCCGGGCGGCGGTCGTGCCCGAGCAGCCGCTCGTAGTAAGGGAGCGCCTCGGTGGCGCGACCGAGCGCGCTCAGCGCCCGGGCGAGCTGCGTGACCGCAGAGGCGATGTCAGGCTGCAGCTCCACCGCGCGCCGCAGGGCCTCGATGCCCGCCTCCGGCTCGCCGGCCTCGAGGAGCGCGCTGCCGAGATTGCGATGCGCCTCGGCGAGCCCAGGTGCGAGCGCGATGAGCTCACGATAACGCTCGATCGCCGCCGCCAGCGCGCCGCGGGCGCGTTCGGCGTTTGCAAGGTTGCCGAGAGCCGCCGCGAAGCCCGGACGGACCTCGAGCGCGCGGCGGCAGCACTCGACGGCCGCGGCGGTGCGCCCCAGTGCCAGCAGCATGCGCCCGAGATCGTTATGTGCGTCGGCGAAATCCGGGCGCAGGGCCGTAGCCCGCTGCAGACTGGCGGCCGCGCGCTCGAGCTGCCCATGCTCCTCGAGCGCCTGGCCGAGGAGGTAGTGTACTTCCGCGTCGTCCGGCAGGGCGCGGCTCGCCGACTCGAGCGCCGCGAGTGCATCCTTGCCTTGCGCGTGGCGGGCGAGCCCGAGACACAGCAGGGTCGGACCGTCGAGCGGCGAGTGCACGAGCACCCGCTCACACATCCCTTCTGCCTCCGCGACGCGGCCGGCGTGCAGCAGTTGCCACGCACGTGCGGCGTCCGGAGAGCGGTCACTGCCTGCGCGCACCATCGGCTAGCGGCCGTGCAGCCGTCCGCATCAGCAGCGGTAGCGCTCGAGCGCGTCACCGAGCGCCTCGCGCAGCGGTCCGAGCCACGGCGCGAAGTGCCGCCACTGGTCCAGGCCCTCGCGGAAAATCGGCTGACGCACCTGCTCCGAGCTCGCTGTGCGGATACTGCGCTCCGTGCGGTGGAATTCGAGGCAGGCGGGCTCAAACGGCAACCCGCAGTGCTCGAGAATCCGACGGACGCTCGCTTCGAGGTCATCCACGACGTCCTCGTGATGAATGCGCAGCACCCGGCCCGGCAGCACCCGGTCCCAGTGCTCCATGAGCTCGAGGTACGTGCGGTAATAGCGGGCGATGTCCGGGATGCTGTAGGCGAATTCCTGGCCGCGCGCGAACAGCTGCTTGTACAGGCCGAAGCAGCCGGCCAGCGGCTCGCGCCGGGAATCGATGATTGTTGCGTTGGGAAACATCAGGTGGATCAGGCCGATGTGCCGGAAGTTGTTCGGCATCTTGTCGATGAACCGCGGCTTGCCGCTGCGGTAGACGCGCGTGTCGTCGAGGTAGCGCTGCGCGAGAGTCTGATAAGCCTCGCGCGGCAGCTCGGCGAGGATCGCGGGATAGCGCGGGTTCTCGAGATCCGGGTCGCGGCCCTGGAGCTCGTGGACGAACCGCGGGATGTCGGCGAGCTCGTGCGTCCCCTCGACCTGCGAGTGCGAAGCGAGGATCTGATCGATCAGTGTCGAACCGGAGCGGGGCAGGCCGACGATGAAGATCGGCTCGGTGCTGGGAAGGCCCCAGTCGTGGCGCTCGCGGAAGAACTCGCGTGTGCAGATCTTCTGTTGATTCGCGGTGTTGCGCTCGACCGGCTCCGGCCGGTAACGGCTTTCGGCGCGCTTCAGCGCGTTGCCCCGCTCGTAGAAGTGCCAGGAAGCGGCGTAATCGCCGCGGTCCTCGCAGGCTTTGCCGAGCGCGAAGCACAGGTGATAGCGGTCGATGAGACCGGTCGCCGGCTCGGCCTCCGCGGCTTGCATCGCGGCGAGCTCGGTGTCGGTGAAGCGGTAGGTCTTGAGATTCGCGAGGCTCCAATAGGCGTCGCCGAAGGCCGGTCGGGCGCGGGCCGCGGCGCGGTACTCCTCGACCGCTTCCGCCTGACGACCGAGAGTCTTCAGCGCGTGGGCTGCCGACAGGTGCAGATCCGCAGCCTCGCGGTCCGGGGCCTCGCTGAGCAACGCGCGGTAGAGCTGCAGCGCCTCTTCATGATCGCCGAGGCCGGCGGTCGCCGCCGCACGCAGCGTACGGAGGTCACGGTTGTCGGGATCGCCGCCGAGCAGCCGGTCGAGCTCGGCGCGGGCCTCCCGGTACTTGTGGCGCGCCATGAGTACCGAGGCGTAGTCGTAGCGCGCCGCAGTGTAGTCGGGCGCGCGCTCGAGGACGGCGGCGAGCAGCAGCTCGGCGTCGTCGTAGACTTCGAGATCGAATCCGATACGTGCGAGCAGCCGCATCGCCTCGATCTGATCGCCGTTCTGCACGAGGAAGGCGCGGATCATCTTCTCCGCGGCGGCGAGCTCGCCGTCGCAGTACAGATTGGTGGCCGTGACCACCGGGGCGGGGAGCGACTTGAGCCTGGCGACCTGTGCGGCCGCGACCGCGGCGTTGCGCGGATCGCCGGTGAGCCGGTATAGCCCCTCGAGCATGCCCCAGCTCGCCGCCAGCGTGGCGTTGATCTCGACCGCCCTGCGGTAGGCCGCTATCGCCCGCGGCGCGTCCTTGAGCGCCACGTAACAATGCCCGCGCTCCTGAAACAGGCGGCTGAGCCGCGGGTGGTAGCGCTCGAGCTCAGCGAGCGTCGCGAGCGCATCCGCCGGCCGTTGCTGCTGGCGCTGGGCGAGCGCCAGCAGGTACAGCGCCTCCCGGTGCCCGGGCCTTGCGGCGGCAAGCCGCGCCGCGGCCTCGGCGGCCGCGGCGAAGCGCCGCGCCTTGAGGAGGGCGCGGATTTCCCCGCCCTCGGGGCTCGGGGGCGAGGAGGGCTCGCTCGGTGCGCTGGCGGCGGTCATCGGCTCCTGCGGGAAGGCGGGCATCGTGCCCGCCTTCCCTCGGAGTCTAGCGCAACCGCCGCCGGCCTCAGAACTTCATGCCGATCGTCAAGCCGAGCACCCGCGGCCGCAGCGGCACCTGCGACTCGATGAACTGCGCCGAGGAGGTAAACAGGCTCGCACTGGAGTTGCCGAGGTTCTGGCCGTAGAGCTCGATGCGCCAGTTGTCCTTGGCGAGGCCGAACTCCGCGTCGTAGACCGTGTAAGACGGCTGGTTGTACAGCAGCCAGGTCGTGGTCGGGACCGCGCCGGGCACGGCCGGGGTGAAGCTGCTCGGCTCGTTGTTCATCGTCCCGGTGTAGCTCGCACCGACCGTGAGGAACATTCGGTAGTCGTTCACCTCCCAGTCATAGCGCGCGTGCAGGTTGTACTGCAGTGTCGGGGAGAAGGCCGGCGTTGCCCCGACGTTGCCGAGCGGATTCAGCAGCGGGACGTTCATTTGCAGAGTGGAGTCCCATACCTGGGTGATGCAGGCGCCGGCCGGCGTCGGGTTCCCGGCGATGCCATTGGGGACACCCGTCCCACCCACGGAGCGGATGCAGGGTGAGTTCGTTTCCGAGGCATTGTTGCGCGACAGGGAGCCCTGCAGCGTCAACGCATCGGTGACCCGCCCGACGATCTGCAGCTCGAAGCCCTTGATCCGGTAGTCGGGGCCTTGCACGCAGAAGGTCGTGTTGCCGTACACCGGCGGGTTGTAGATCAGCGTCTGCACGTCCTTCCAGTCCATGAGGTACGCCGAGCCGTTCACCAGCAGCCGGTGGTTGAGCCACTCGGTCTTCCAGCCGATCTCGTTGTTGATCAGCGTGTCGGGCGGGTAGGTGTAGGGCTTGCGGAACTGCTTGACGAGCGTCGGGTTCGCATCGGCTCCGACGGTCGGCAGCCCCGTCACGGGATTGACGTCGATCTTGACCTCGGCGCTGTTCTTGCGGTTGCCCGCGCCGGGGCGGAAGCCCTGCGAGAAGGTGTAGTAAGCCATCACGTCGGGCGTGATGTGCCAGGTGAGGTTGCCGCGGCTGCGGAAACCGCTGTAGTCCGCCGCGTGGGTCGCCGCCGTCAGGTTGGAGCCGACGCAGGTGCCGTTCGGGATACCGGCACAGCCGGTGCTGGTCGAGTACTGCGTGCCGTGCATGAACTCGGTGTAATGGTAGTAACGGGTCCCTCCGGTCAGCGTCAGGACTTTGGGAATGAGGTCGTAGTCGATGGACGTGAAGAGCGCCCACTGCCGGTAGCCGCGCTCGAGGTCCTCGCCGAACGCCGTATTGTCGTCGCGCACGCCGGGATCGATGGCCGCCGTGCCGGGGGGCGGGATGACGTTGCCGACGCAGACCTGCGACCCCGACTGGTAAAGCAGAAGATTCGCCGGCGTGCAGGACGGAATCGACTTGTAGCGGAAGTTCATGTCGTCCTTGATGTCGAAGTCCTCCCAGAACGCGCCGACGAGGCCGCGCAGCCGCAGCTCGTCCGGCGTGCTGAAGCGCAGCTCGTGGCTCTGGTGGGTCGTCTCGACGAAGTCGTTCCAGGACAGCACCGGCGAGTAGCAGGTGAGCGCGAAGCCCTTGCCGCCGCCGATCACGCTGCTGTTCGGACCGCCGGCGCAGGTGTAGTAGAACCCGCCGCCCGAGCGTGTGTAGTTCGAGTAGTCGACGTTGTTGTCGATGGTGCGGGACAGGTAGGCCCCCGTGTACACGGCCCTGATGTCACCGATCCTGCCGTTGACCGTCCACGCGGTGTTCTCCCACTTGTCCTTGTACCACTGCGGCACAAAGGAGGTTTCCTGCCAGGCGCCGAGCGGCTGGCCCTCGGTGCCGAAGGGGTATTGCTGGTCGGAGCCGTCGGCCTCCATGTTCTGGTAGGTCTGCGCGATCAGCAGGCTCCAGTCCGCATTGAACTGCCACAGGGCCTGCACGCGCAATCCGCTGTAGTTGACCGGGTTCTGCGCGTTCTGCGCGAGATTGAAGTTGTTCGCGACGGCTACGTTCGGCGGGTAGGTGAGGCCGAAGGAAGCGGGCCCCGGGTCCGTCGGCAGCCGCGTGAAGGTGCTCGGTACGTTGTCGATGTAGCCGCCACGATGGTCGGTGTAGGCGACCGCACGGACGGCGAGCGTGTCCGCAAGGACCGGGAGGTTTATCACGGCAATCCCCGAGGAGTTGGGATCGCCGTGGGCCGTGGTGCCGTAGGAAGCGTCGACGCTGCCCTCGGTCACGTTCAGTTTCGGCTTGTTGGTGATGTAGCGCACCGCGCCCGCCTCGGCGCCGCCGCCGAACAGCGTGCCCTGCGGCCCCTCGAGGACCTCGATGCGCTCCAGATCCGCCATGTACACATCGACGTTGCGCGCCGGGAAAGTCATCGACTGGTCGTCGAGGTAGAGCGCGACGTTCGGGAACGGATTGATCGCGGCGGTAGACTGGTTGCCGGCGAAACCTGCGCTGAGGCCCCGCATGTAGATGTTGCCCTGGCCGGGGCCATTGGTGCTGAAAGTCACGTTCGGCAGGTACTTGAGTACGTCATCGAACGTCTCGACCTGCATCTGCTGGAGCTGATTGCCCGTTATCGCCTGGATGGTGATCGGGACGTTCTGCACGGACTCGGCGCGGCGCTCTGCGGTCACCACGACTTCGGCGAGGCCGCCGCTCTCAGCCGGGACTGCCGCGGGGCCCGCAGCGCCGGCCGCGCCCGCAGGTCCCACATCCGCCGCGTGCGCAGCAGCGGCCGCACAACCGCTCAGCACCGTCGCAACGGCCGAACTCACTCGCTTGTTCTTGATCACGATTGCCCCCTGATGATTGTGAAGCGACCCGCTCCCGGCCTCATGGCCGTGCGGCGCGTAGCGTCGCGTCGCGGCCAAAGATCTCGACGAGCAGGAATCCTCCCGAGTCCATATTACGATCGTATTACAGCTTGATGCCCGCGATTCTGCGACTTGGACGGGCTCTCGGGCCCGCTCGGCAAGGGATCTTGAACCGCGGCGACAGCCGCAAATCTGATGCCTGCCCGCAACATCATGCGATCTTAGCGAACACGGCGCGCAGGCTGGCTTGAATCCCTGCGACACGATCGTTCGAGAAATTCGTCGCGCACAGCGGCACAAGGCATTACCCGCCCTGGAGCACCGGCGGCCGCTGGCGCGGGTCTCAATCCGGGACCCTCCTGCCGCGGCGCAGCAGGGTGAGCGCCAGGATGGCCGAGGCGCTCATCAGGAACAGGCTCACGGCGTTCAGCACCGGGGTCGCGCCCTCGCGCATCCGCCCGTACATCATGATGGTGAGTGGCGCATCGGAGCCCACCAGCATCAGCGTGGTATTGAAGTTCTCGAAGGACATGAGAAACGCGATCGCCGCCGAGCCGGCCAGCGCCGGACGCAGGTACGGCAGGGTGATGGTGCGCAGTACCGCCGGGTGCGAGGCCCCGAGGTTGAGCGCCGCATCCTCGAGACTCCTGTCGAAGCGTTTCAGCCGCGCGCTGATCGTGAGCGTCGCGATCGCGGCGATGTAGCAGAACTGTCCCAGCACCACCAGCGGCAGCCCCGGGCGGAGAAAATCCGCGTGCACGCCGAGGAGGTCGGCGCACAGATCGGCGAGCCGGCTCGCGAAGGCGAGAATCGAGATGCCGAGAATGACGCCCGGGATGACCAGCGGCGTGAGCATCAGCATCGCGAGCACGCCCTTGCCGGGGAACTTCCGGCGCTCCATGAGAAACGCGTTGGCGGTGCCGACCATGACCGAGAGCGCGGTCACCCACAGCGCCACCACGCAGCTCGTCCAGATGCTGCCCAGAAGCTCCGCATCGTGAAACAGCCCGAGGCGGCGGTCCGGATCGTCGCCGAGGAACCAGTCGAGCGTGAAGCCATGCCAGGGAGGCGCGGGGTAGGGCGCGTCGTTGAAGGCGAACACCGCCACCACGGTGAGCGGCAGGAAGAGAAACAGCAGGAACGCGCCGACGTAGAGCGCGGTCGCGGCGCGCAGCCACGCAGGGCGCGGCAGGCTCGGGATCATACCCGCCTCATGACGTCGCCGAAACGCTGCCCCGAGAGCGTGAGTCCGAGCCAGACCATCGCGGTCGAGAGCGCGAGCAGCAGGAAACCGCAGGCCGCGCCCTGTTCCCAGTTGAAGCGCGTGATGAACTGCGCGTAGATCTGCTCGGTGAACCACAGCGAGTTCTTGCCCCCGAGCAGCGTCGGCGTCAGGTAGTTGCCGAGCGTCAGCATGAACACCACGATGCAGCCGGCGGTGATGCCCGGTGCGGCGTGCGGAATGACGATGGTGCGCAGGATGGACCAGCCCTCGCCGCCGAGGTCGTAGGCGGCCTCGATGAGCGAGTTGTCGAGGCTCTCGAGGCTCCCGACCAGCGGCACCACCATGAAGAGCAGCGAGGCGTACACCAGGCCGACGAGGATCGTGGCGTCGTGGTACAGGAGCTCCACCGGTTGCGCGGTGAGCCCGAGATGCACCAGCAGCGCGGGCAGTACTCCGGACTCCCGCAGCAGGATCATCCAGCCGAGGGTGCGCACGGTCTCGCTCACCCAGAACGGGATCAGGCACACGACGAACAGCAGCGCGCTCATGCGGCCGCGTGCCAGCTTGGCGATGATCCAGGCGATCGGGAAAGCGAGCAGCAGCGTCAGCGCGGTGGCCAGCGCCGACAGCAGCGCGGTGCGCACGAACACGTGCCAGTAGAGCGGCTCACCGAAGAAAGTGTAGTACTGCGCGAGGCTCGTCCGGTACTCGTGTGGCGCCACGCGCTCGCGGAACGACAGCACCGCGAGTTCGAGGTGCGGCAGAACGACGAGCCCGAAGAGCCACAGCAGCGCCGGGGCGAGCAGCAGCGCGAGGGTCAGGCGGCGGTACCAGGCCCGCGCTGCGGCCCCCTCAGGCATGGCCGAAGCAGACCGCGCGCGCGGCGGCGAAGCTGAAGCAGATCTGCTGCCCCGGGCGCAGGTCCGCGCCGGCGCCGGCCTGGGGCAGCGCGACGCGCAGCTCGAGCCGGCTGCGCGCCTCGCGCAGCAGCACCAGGGAATTCGCGCCGTCGAACAGCACGCTCAGCACCTCGCCGCTGCCCGCGCTCTCTCCCGGCGGCAGCTCCGCCGCCGTGCGCGCGAGCGTCATGGCCTCGGGGCGGATGAACACTTCCGCGGCGGCTCCCGCGGTCACGGCGCCATGCCGCTGCGCCCGCAGCCGCCAGCCGCCCGCGGTGCCGAGCTCGACGAGTGCACCGTCGATGCGCAGCACCTCGCCGGTCAGGCGGTTGCTGGCG
>DASSQU010000342.1:0-3304 GCA_035702325.1 Steroidobacteraceae bacterium | reverse complement strand
AGTCGCGCATGCCGCGGAACATGCCGGCGCTGTTGAAGTCCATGGCGAAATTGCCGCGGGGATCGAGGGCGATCACCCCGCCCTCGCCCCCGGCGCGCCGCAGCTTCTCGTGAATTTCCGCGTGCACCGCCTCGGCGAGCGGGAGATGGCGGTATTCGACCAGCGCGCAGATGTCGTAGGCGACCAGCTGGCGCATGAAGTACTCGCCTTCCCCGGTGCCGGACACGGCGCAGCTGCGGTCGTCGGCATAAGTGCCGGCGCCGATGATCGGGGAATCGCCGACCCGCCCGGCGTGCTTGTTGGTGAGGCCGCCGGTGGAGGTGGCGGCGGCGAGATTGCCGGCGCGATCGAGCGCCACCGCGCCGACGGTGCCGGTACCCTGCGGCACGGGCGGGCGCATCGGTACGGAGTGCGCGCGCTTGGCCTCCTCCAGCTCCCTCACGCGCTGCGGCACGATGAAATAGCTCTCCGGTACCAGCGTCACGCCCTGCTCGAGCGCGAACTCCTCGGCGCCCGCCCCGGCCAGCAGCACGTGCGGGGACTTGTCCATCACGAGCCGCGCGAGCTCGATCGGGTTCTTCACGTGGTGCACGGCCGCCACCGCCCCGGCGCGCGGCCCGTTGCCGTCCATGATGGCGGCATCGAGCTCGGCGATCCCGTCGTGGTTGAGGACCGCGCCACGGCCGGCGTTGAACTGCGGGTCGTCCTCCATGGTGCGCACCGCCGCGCTCACGGCATCGAGGCTCGAGCCGCCGCTCTCGAGCACCGCGTAGCCGGCATCGAGCGCCGCCGCGAGTCCGGCGCGGTAGGACGCAGCGTGCTCGGCCGTCATGCGCGCGGGCTCGATCACCCCGGCGCCGCCGTGGATGACGATCACCAGCGGATGCGGCTCGGCGGCGGCGAGTGGGCCGGCGGCGAGCAGCAGCCAGAGCCAGGGCAGTGTGCGACGCGACATGGGCTTCCCCAAAGCGGCTATGATCGATGGCGTCGCGGCGTCTCGAGCGCCGCGGCCTCTCCTGCGGACAGGTCCGGTAGCTTAAAGTGAAACCCGCCCCATCGCAGCGGATCGGGAGCCTGCTGGTCGCGAACCGCGGCGAGATCGCCATCCGCGTCATGCGGGCGGCCACCGAGCTCGGCGCGCGCACGGTGGCGATCTACTCGCAGGAGGACCGCTTCTCGCTCCACCGCACCAAGGCCGACGAGGCCTATCTGGTCGGCGCGGGCCGCGGGCCCGTCGAAGCATATCTCGACATCGCCGATATCCTGCGCATCGCGCACGAGGCGCGGGTGGACGCCATCCACCCCGGCTATGGGCTGCTCTCCGAGAACCCGGAGCTCGCGCGTGCCTGCCGCGAGGCCGGCTTCACCTTCATCGGCCCCGAGCCCGAGACCATGCGCCTGCTCGGCAACAAGGTGAGCGCGCGCGAGCTGGCGGCAGCAGCCGGGGTAGCGGTGATGCCGGCGACGGCGCCGCTGCCGCCGGACCTCGCCGCGTGCGCGCGCCTCGCCGGCGAGATCGGCTACCCGCTGATGCTCAAGGCGAGCTGGGGCGGCGGCGGCCGCGGCACGCGCGTGGTGGAGAACGAGGCGCAGCTCACGGAGTTTCTGCCCCTCGCCCGGCGCGAGGCGCGCCTCGCCTTCGGCAACGACGCGGTGTACCTCGAGAAGCTCATCCGGCGTGCGCGCCACGTCGAGGTGCAGATACTCGGCGACCAGCATGGCACGCTGGTGCACCTGTTCGAGCGCGACTGCACGGTGCAGCGCCGCCACCAGAAGGTGGTGGAGCGTGCGCCGGCGGTGTTCCTCGACGCCGCGCAGCGCGCCGAGCTCACCGCTGCGGCGCTCGCCGTCGGGCGCGCTGCGCGCTACCTGAGCGCCGGCACGGTGGAGTTCCTGCAGGACGTCGACTCCGGCCGCTGCTACTTCATCGAGGTGAACCCGCGTATCCAGGTCGAGCACACCGTGACCGAGGAGGTGACCGGCATCGACCTGGTGAAGGCGCAGATCCGCATCGCCGCCGGGGCCCGCATCGGGACTGCCGAGAGCGGTGTGCCGCCGCAGGAGGAAATCCGCACCAGCGGCCACGCGCTCCAGTGCCGCATCACCAGCGAGGATCCCGAGAACGACTTCGTGCCGGACTACGGCCGCATCACCGCCTACCGCAGCCCCGCGGGCTTCGGCATCCGGCTGGATGCCGGCACCGCCTACAGCGGCGCGATCATCACCCGCTCCTACGACTCGCTGCTCGTCAAGGTCACCGCCTGGTCGCCGACCCCCGAGGAGACCATCGCGCGCATGCACCGCGCGCTGGCGGAGTTCCGCATCCGCGGCGTGGTCACGAACCTGCGCTTCCTCGACCAGCTGATCACGCACCCGCGCTTCGCGCGCGCCGAGTACACCACGCGCTTCATCGAGGAAACCCCGGAGCTGCTGCACTCCCCGCGCCGGCGCGATCGCGCCACGCGCATCCTCACCGGGATCGCCGCCACCATCGTCAACGGCTCGGACACGACCCGCGGCCGCCCGCGCCCGGAGCAGCTCGCCGCGCCCAGGCTCCCGCCCGGACCGCTGCCTCCGCCCGCGCCCGGCACGCGCCAGAGGCTCGCGGAGCTCGGACCCGAGCGCTTCGCCCGCTGGATGCTCGCCGAGGAGCGCGTGCTCATCACCGACACCACGATGCGCGATGCCCACCAGTCGCTGCTCGCGACGCGCCTGCGCACCATCGACATGACGGCGGTCGCCCCTTACTACGCGAGCTGGCTGCCGGAGCTCTTCTCGGTGGAGTGCTGGGGCGGGGCCACCTTCGACGTGGCGCTGCGCTTCCTGGGCGAGGATCCGTGGGAGCGCCTCAGCGCACTGCGCGAGCGGCTGCCGAACCTGCTGCTGCAGATGCTGCTGCGCTCGGCCAACGCGGTCGGCTACGCCAACTACCCCGACAACGTGGTGCGCTTCTTCATCGCGCGCGCCGCCGCCCGCGGCATCGACGTGTTCCGCATCTTCGACTGCCTCAACTGGGTGGAGAACATGCGGGTCGCGATCGATGCCGTTTGCGAAGCCGGCAAGCTCTGCGAGGCGGCGATCTGCTACACCGGGAACCTGAGCGATCCGCACGAGCGGAAGTACACGCTCGATTATTACCTGCGGCTCGGGCGCGAGCTGAAAAGCGCCGGCACCCACGTGCTCGGCATCAAGGACATGGCGGGCCTGTGCCGGCCGCGCGCCGCCTGGACGCTGGTGAAGGCACTGAAGGAGGAAGTGGGGCTGCCGCTGCACTTTCACACCCACGACACCAGCGGCATCGGCG
>DASSQU010000341.1:0-5157 GCA_035702325.1 Steroidobacteraceae bacterium | reverse complement strand
CTGGGGCCCGGAGATCCGGCGGCCGGCGTCGTCGCGGCGCGGCGCGCGGTGAGCCTGCGGCCGCGATATCCGCCGAATCTGCTGGCGCTCGCCGAGGCGCTGGCGAAGAGCGGAGATGCGCCGGCCGCGCGCGAGGCCTACCAACACGCGCGCGCAGCGGCACTGGGCCTGCCTCCCGCCGGGGACCGGGACGAGTGGCTGCGCGAGGCGGAGCGGGCGCTGCAGCGCTGAGGGCAAGCACCGCCGCGCATCGGTGTGCGCCGCGGATGACTCGCCACGCGCCACCCGCAACGCGCAGCGGCGCTGAAGGATCGTCCGTCCGCTCGTCGTCCGCAGCGATTGGACGCAGCCGCGCAATCTGTGTAGAGTGCGCGTCGCCTGCCGTCCTCAAGTGCTCGGTCAGCACCCGGGCGCATCTCATTCACCGTCGACTCGAGCCTCGCATCTGACCGCCGCAGCCGCCGAACGGCCGCCGGGCGAGCCGGAAAGAGGTTTCACCCAGATGTCGTTCAATGATCTTGGGCTCACGCCCGAGCTGGTGCGTGCCGTGGCCGAGAAAGGCTACGCCGCCCCGACCCCCGTTCAGCGTGCTGCCATTCCCGGCGTGCTCGCCGGCCGTGACGTGCTCGCCGGAGCGCAGACCGGCACCGGCAAGACCGCGGCGTTCGTGCTGCCGATCCTGCAGAAGCTGGCGACGCAGTCGGGGCGGGCGCCGCGCGCACTGGTGCTCACCCCGACGCGCGAGCTTGCCGCGCAGGTCGCCGAGAGTGCCAGGGCGTACGGCCGTCACACGAGTCTGCGCATCCTGGTGATCTTCGGCGGCGTGAGCGAGAAGCCGCAGATCGAGGCATTGCGCAACGGCTGCGATCTGCTGGTCGCGACGCCCGGCCGGCTGCTCGATCTCGCCGAGCGGAGCCTGCTCGATCTGGGACAGGTGCGCTGCTGCGTGCTCGACGAGGCCGACCGCATGCTCGACATGGGCTTCATTCACGCGATCCGGCGGATCCTCAGGCTCCTGCCGCGCGAGCGCCAGACGCTGATGTTCTCGGCGACCTATTCCGCGGACATCCGCGCGCTGGCGGCCCGCTCACTGCGCGAGCCGCTGGCCGTTGAAGTCGCGCCGCGCAACGCGCCCGCGGACCGCATCGAGCAGTGCGTCTATCGCGTGCCCCAGGAGCACAAGCGCGACCTGCTGGTGCATCTGATCGACCGCGGCAACTGGCAGCAGGTGCTGGTGTTCACCCGCACCAAACACGGCGCCAACCGCCTCACGCAGGCGCTGGTGGCCGCCGGCGTGCATGCCGCGGCCATTCACGGCAACAAGAGCCAGGCGGCGCGGGTGCGCGCGCTCAGCGACTTCAAGCACAACCGCATCACCGTGCTCGTGGCGACCGAGGTGGCGGCGCGCGGTCTGGATATCCGCGAGCTGCCGCACGTGGTGAACTACGAGCTGCCCAATGTTCCCGAGGACTACGTGCACCGTATTGGTCGCACGGCGCGCGCCGGAGGCAGCGGCTCGGCCATCTCGCTGGTTGCGCCGGCGGAAGCGCCACTCCTGAAGGACATCGAGAGACTTCTCGGTCACTCGCTGCCGCTCGCCACCCTGCCGTCTTACGCGGTCAAGGTGCCGGCCCCGGGCGGCGTCCCGCGCCCCCCGGCCGAGCGCGCGCCGCCGCGCCGGCACGGGCGTGATCCTGGCCCGCGCGGTCGGGGGAGGCAGTCAGCCGTGGGGCGCGCGCCGCGCAGATAGCTGCGGTCGGTACGCCGCCTGGCTCACGGGATACTCGCCTCGCCTTCGCTCGATTCGCCCGGGGAGGCCTCGCTCTCCGCCAACAGCTGCCCGACCCTGCTGCCCTTACCCGCGGATTCGCGCTCCTCTGCAGGCGTCGCGTCCTGCCACGCCTCGGGCGGCCCGCTCGAGTCTTCGGGCTCCGCGGCCAGCTCCAGAGGCATGGCGTACCACCCATCGGCGTCGATCTCGTCCACGTCACCGCCGGACGTCTGGATCTCGATGGTGCGTGATCCGTCGTCGTAGCCGGTGACGCGGAACATCTCCCCCTTGTCCCGATGCAGATACCACTGTCCGATCTCGGCAGGACCTACTCGTGGGTTCATCTTGCCCTCCTCATCGGCGGCTGCGCAGTGCGCCCTCAGTCAGTGGCGCCTGGTTTCTGGGCCGGCGCGGTCCGCTGCGCCACACGCCCGCGCTGCTCGGCCCGGACCTGCGCGAGCGTGAGCCCGGTGCTGACGGCGATGACGTCGAGCACGGGATGCCCGGGATCCTGCGGCAGGCGTAACGCGTGCAGCTTCTCCCAGACGCGGATGCGCACGTCGGGCGGATTCAGGTCCGATCGCTGTTCCGCGAGCTCGAGCCGCCTCCGTTGCGCCCGTTCACTTGCCTCGAATGCAAGACGTTCGGCGTGGGTTCTGACGATCTCGGTCGATGGGTGGTGGGGTGCGAAGGTCTTGGTTTCGGTCATGTTGGCACAGCTCCGCGGTGGATCGCTGCGTTTCAGGTCAATGGCGTCGGGGAAACGCCGTCGGATGGCTGCGGATGGACGTCGAGCGCAACGGCCAGGCCGAGACGGCCGAGCAACGCCAGCGATGGTGCCGGCAGCTCCAGGCGAAAGTCGGCGCGCGCGAACAGGCTGACGTGCAGCTCTGCGGCGCCCCCTTCGGCGTGCAGCTGTTCGAGGAAGCTTTGCGAGCGGCGCAGGTTCGCCAGTGTCTCGAGCAGCACGCTCTCCACCGATACCCGCGCGGAGGCGAGCTGCGGCTCCGACATCAACCGCCCCATCCAATAGCTCTCACGATGGACGCCCTCGAGTGCCTCGTCGGCCGGGCCGCGGCGCTGCGCTCCGGCCTGCCAGGTGTGCTGCGGCTCCATGCCGAGCGTGCGCGTGATCCTGGCCGGATCGATGCTGGGATGGCGGATGCGCAGGGAGATGGTGAACTCGTATTCGCTCATCGAGCCGCTCTGACTGGCGCCAGGCCGCGCCTCGCCGCAGTCGCCGGGCACCGGGTGGTGCTCCCGGCCGCGACGCACGACCGGGAGCCGCTGTCCGTTCGATGCGCCGCTTCAGTAGCGGCGCGCGCCGCCCCGGTTGCCACCGCCCGAGCGCTCGCGCTCCTGAGCCTCGCTGACTTTCAGGGTGCGACCGTCGAAGTCGGTGCCGTTCAGAGCCTGCATGGCGCGGGATGCGTCGGCGTTGGACATCTCGACGAAGCCGAAGCCGCGCGGGCGGCCCGTGTCGCGATCGCTGATCAGGGAGATCTTCTCGACGGTGCCGTGTTTGGAAAACAGCGTGCGCACGGCCTCATCGGTCGCGGTGAAGGGGAGATTCCCCACATATAGTTTGGTCACTGATAGAGTACTCACGAAAGATTGTAATAACCGGCAGGTCAAACCTGCCTCCTGGTTCGTCAAGCTTACGAGGGTGACAGACTGGCCTGAGGGGGCACCGCTAGGCGCCTCGCGGCCAGGGCAGACAAGCCGGAAGGTTACGAGCCGCGGACAGTCTACCGGTTTCCCTGCAGTGCCGCTGCACTTTCCTGCAAGCAACAGCGTCCCGTATGCGCATTGCGCGCTGCGGCGGGAAGGCGCAGGCTGGCCGCGACGCCTGTCGAGCTGCGCGCAGCGCAGCGAGGAGCACCCACGTGGACCATGCTGCGGCGACGCTCGCCATCCGGGCGCGCCTCGGCGAGCAGGCTCTGCCGCACGGTGCGCTGTGGCGTCGCTCGGGCGAGTACGCCGGCGGCGGACGGTGCGACGGGTGTGGTGAGCGTATTACCTCGGCGCAGGCGTCTTACGCCGTCGATTTCACGCCCGGAGTTACTCCGGAATCGGCCCGCTTTCATCGCGTGTGCTTCGAGATCTGGCAACGTGAATGCCAGGCTCCGCCGCCCGGATCAGCGTGACGGAACCATCGGCCGCCGCAGCCAGCGGCGGTTCAGGCTTCCGCCTGATAGGTTGCGGTCACGGTATAGATCAGACGCAACTGACAAGGCTCCTTCGAGCCGATGTGCCGGGCGCGCGCGCCCGGGCACTCCAGGGCACCTGCGGCGCGATGCGCCGGGTCTGCCAGCGCGGCGTTCACTGCCGGCGTGAGATCGAACTCCCCGTCGCAATCGGCATAAGGGCAGGGGAACTCGAAGAACGCCCTGGCGGGCGGGTGCAGCACGTGCGACTGCCGTGCTGGCGCACCCGAGGTCGTGCTCTCGAAGGTCAGCTCGAGACTCAGCTGCGCCACGGTGGGGAAGGCCACGCGCAGGGCGAGTGCGGCCGCGCGCTCGCGGCGCAAGCGCTCGCGGCGCTCGTGGCGTGCCACGGCGGCCACCGCGAACTTCACGTTCCGCCGCCTGCGGTCGGATCGCGCGGTGCGCCGGCGTCTTCCGCCGGGGTCGCCGGCGCATTCTCGCCGCTGCTCGCGCGAGCCGAGCGGCGCTGCTGCTTCTGCTGCTGGCGCGCCCTTCTGGCGAGCTCCTTCTGCTTGCGCGCCTGATGATAGTTCCGGGCCATCGGCTCTCCGTTCCCGCGGTAGACCAGCGCACTTTACTCCGAATCCGCCGGCCCGTCGGGAAAGTTGTCGCGCACCCCGGTCCCGCGCGCGGCCGCAGGGATCCGGCCGCGGAGCGATGCTCCCGGGTTCGCAGCGGCCAAAGCGCACGGCGCTCCTCAGAACTCCTTGGCCCGGGCGGCGCTCACTCGGGCGTTCATTTCCTGAAAGACCGCCGCGTATTTCTCCTCTCCCTCACCGGCCGCAAAGCGCAGCGGGTGGACTCTCTTGACGAGGATTTCCGTGACGTCCGGCTGAGTCCGCACAATGTCCATCACCTCGGAGATGAATTGCCCGAGCGGCATCGCGGCGGGATCGTGAGCCTGCCGGCTGCCCATGAGCTCGGTCTGCACGTAGGGGGGAACGAGTTCAATGACGTCGATGGGCGTACCCCTGAGCTGATACCGCAGACTCTGGGTGTAGGAGTGGATTGCCGCCTTGGTCGCGGAGTAGCTCGGGGTCATCGCCAGCGGTACGAATCCCAGACCCGATGACACGGTCATGATGGTCGCGTTGCTCTGCCTCAGGAGGTGCGGCAGCAGAGCGGTTGTCAGCAGGATCGGGCCGGTCAGGTTGGTCGCGATGGTTTCGATGGCGGTTG
>DASSQU010000340.1:0-4003 GCA_035702325.1 Steroidobacteraceae bacterium | reverse complement strand
CGCCGGCATCGAGTTCGAGGCCGGCAGCGCCGAGAACCGCCGGTTTCTCGAGCTGTTCCGCCGGGAGTTTCCCAAGGCCTACGGCAAGATCCGCTTCCCGGAGAGCTCCGGCATCGGGATCAAGCCGGTGTCGAAGGAGGGATCCGAGCGCCTGATCCGCGCCGCCATCGACTATGCGATCAGCAACAAGCGCCGCAGCGTCACGCTGGTGCACAAGGGCAACATCCAGAAGTTCACCGAGGGCGCTTTCCGCAACTGGGGCTACCAGCTCGCGGAAGCCGAGTTCGGCAGCCGCACCTACACCTGGGAGCAGTGGGAGCGCACCCGCGCGGCCAAGGGCGACAAGGAGGCCGGCGCGCAGATGGAGGCGGCCCGCAAGGCCGGCCGCATCATCGTCAAGGATGCGATCGCCGACATCACGCTGCAGCAGACACTGACGCGCCCCGAGGAGTTCGACGTGATCGCGACGCCGAACCTCAACGGCGACTACCTCTCCGATGCGCTCGCCGCCCAGGTCGGCGGCATCGGCATCGCCCCGGGCGGCAACATCAATTACCTCACCGGACATGCGATATTCGAGGCGACGCACGGTACCGCGCCGAAGTACGCCAACCTCGACAAGGTGAATCCGGGCTCGGTGATCCTCTCCGGAGAGATGATGTTCCGCTACCTCGGCTGGGCAGAGGCGGCCGACGCGATCATCGCCGCCATGGACCGCACCATCGGGGAGAAGATCGTCACCTACGACTTCGCGCGTCTCATGGACGGGGCCCGCGAGGTCCCGACCAGCGCGTTTGCCGATGCGCTGATCCGCAACCTGTAGCCGCCCGAGGCGCGGCCGGCCGTAGCCCGTGAGCCCCGCGGAGCGCACCGCCACGCTGCTCGCCTGGGTGCGCGAGCTGCAGGCGATTGCGCAGAACGGACTCGCCTTCAGCCGCGACCCCTTCGACCGCGCGCGCTACGCGCAGCTGCGGGAGCTGGCGACGCGCATGATGTCGGCCGGGCTCGGCACGCCGCCCGAGACGGTGCGCGCGCTGTTCGAGGGGGAGAGCGGCTACGCCACGCCCAAGGTCGACGTGCGCGGCGGGGTGTTCCGCGACGGCGAGGTGCTGCTGGTGCGCGAACGCTCCGATGGCCGCTGGACGCTGCCCGGCGGCTGGGTGGACGTGAACGATGCGCCCTCGGATGCCGTGGCGCGCGAGATCCGCGAGGAGTCCGGCTATCGCGCCCGGGCGGTGAAGCTCGCGGCGCTGCTCGACAAGAACCGCCATCCGCATCCGCCGGGCGTGCACCACATCTACAAGCTGCTGTTCGTCTGCGAGCTCACCGGCGGCGCTCCCGCTACCAGCCCCGAGACCGACGCGGTGGGATTCTTCCCGGTGCACGGGCTCCCCGAGCTGTCCACCGGGCGGGTGCTGCCGGCACAGATCGAGCGGCTGTACCGGCATCACCTCGAGCCCGCGCTGCCGACCGACTTCGACTGAGTGCAGCCGGGCCTTCATGGATTGCGCCCGTCACATCGTCGCGGCCTTCGCCAGCTACAACGCCGAGTTCCGCGCCATCACGCGCCGCGCACCGCTGCGCTTCGACAATCGCGACGCGCGCGCCGCGCAACGCGACGCCGTCGAGCGCATCGAGCTCTACGACCGCTTCGTGAACCAGACGATCGCGGAGCTGCGCGCCGCGTTCGGGGCGCAGCTGCTCGACCGCGAGCGCTGGCGCGAAATCCGCGGCGAATTCGCCGCGCTGATCGGCACGCTGCCCGACCCCGAGTTCACCAGGACGTTCTTCAGCTCGATCACCCGGCGGCTGTTCGGCACGGTGGGAATCGCTCCCGACATCGAGTTCGTCGCCACCGACGTCGATCCGCTGGCGGGCGTGGACTGCACGCCCGCCAGCAGCACTTACCTGAATCACGGCTCGCTCTCGCTGCTGTTCGAGGACCTGCTGGGCGACGTGCGCTTCCGCTCGCCGTGGCGCGACCTCGACCACAGCATCGCGCACGTCACCGGCGAGGTGCGCGCCTTCCTCGAAGCCCGGGGCGAGCGGCGCATGATCGAGCGGATCGAGGTGCTGCGGCCGGTGTTCTACCAGAGCTCGCGCGCCTACATCGTCGGGCGCATGCTCGGGCGGGAACTGCTGGTGCCGCTGGTGATCGCGCTGCGCAACACCGACAGCGGCCTGCTGCTGGATGCGGTGATGCTCACGGAAGCCGACGTCAGCATCGTCTTCAGCTTCACCCGCTCCTACTTCCACGCCGACCTCGAGCGGGTGGCCGAGGCGGTGGTGTTCCTGCATTCGCTCATGCCGCGCAAGCCGGTGAGCGAGCTGTTCACGGTGCTGGGCCGCGCCCGGCAGGGCAAGACCGAGCGCTATCGCGAGCTGGTGCGCGCCCTGGCACGTGGCGACGACCTGTTCACGCACGCGCCCGGGGAGCGCGGACTGGTGATGGTGTGCTTCACCCTGCCCTCCCTCGACGTCGTCTTCAAGGTGATCCGCGACCGCTTCGCCTTCCCCAAGACGGTGTTGCGCGAGGAGGTGCTGGCGAAATACCGCATGGTATTCGTCCACGACCGCGCCGGGAGGCTGGTCGATGCGCAGGAGTTCCGCCGGCTGCGCTTTCCGCGCACGCGCTTTGCCCCCGAGCTGCTGGCGGAGCTGCGCCGCGAGGCGGCCGATACGGTATATGAGGAGGGCGACGACCTGGTGTTCGATCACGTGTACATCGAGCGGCGCATGACGCCGCTCAACCTGTACCTGCGCAGCGCCAGCGCGGCGGAAGCCGAGCGCGCCGCGCTCGATTACGGCCAGTGCATCCGCGACCTCGCCTGTACCGACATCTTCCCCGGCGACCTGCTGCCGAAGAACTTCGGCGTCACCCGGCACGGCCGCGTGATCTTCTACGACTACGACGAGCTGTGCCGGGTGACCGACTGCAATTTCCGCGATCTGCCGCCCGCAGCCACGCCCGAGGACGAGACGCGCGCCGAAGCGTGGTTCTACGTCGGCGAGCACGACGTGTTCCCCGAGACCTTCATCCGCTTCCTCGGCTTCGGCGACGCCGAGCGCGCCGCGCTGCTGCGCGTGCACGGCGAGATACTGACCGCCGCCTTCTGGCGCGGCGTGCAGCAGCGGCTGCGCGACGGGGAGGTGCTCGAGGTCGTGCCCTATCACCCGCACCGCGTGCGGCTGGCCAGCCCCTGACCGGTCTCAGGAGCGGGGAATCAGCGCCTGCACCTCGAGCGCGAACGGCTGCCCGGCCGCAGCGCCGCCGCGGCAGCTCGGCGCGGCGCCCACGACCTGCACCGGCAGCGCCGCGAGCAGCGAGGCGGTCATCTGCCGCAGCAGCTCGCAATCGCCGCGCGTGAGCGAGTGCGGCTCCCCCGGCGCGAGCCGGATCGTGCGCTGCACGGCCGCGAGGTCCGCGTAGCGGGCCTGCGCCGCGGTGAGCGCGATCGGCAGCCGGAACTCGAGCTGCACGCTCGGCGAGCGGCCGGACGCGGCGCGCGTGTCGGCGCAGTGGTAGGTGAGGATCTGCAGATCCGGGCGCGCGCCGATTGCGAGCAGCACGTCGTGGAAGCGGTACCACAGCTCGTCGCAGGTGTAGGGCCGCGGCAGCTTCTCGAGCCGCACGTTGATGTCGAAGGCGCGCCATTCCGCGGGTCCGGCCGCGGCGGGCGCTGCGGCCGCGGCGCGGCCCGCAACGATCGGCGCCGCGTGCCCGCCGGACACGGCGAGCAGCGCGAGCAGCACGGCGATCGGCGTGCGCGTCATGGCGCCGGCAGCTGCGGAGCTTCAGCGCCCGCACGCGGGCGCATGCTGCCGGCCTCGGCCGGCGCGGGCAGCGCGGCCAGCACGCGGTTGGCGAAGTCCCAGTCGACCAGCTCCTCGAGAAACGCGCTCACGTAGGCGGAGCGCCGGTTCTGGTAGTCGAGGAAGTAGGCGTGCTCCCACAGATCGAGCGCGAGCAGCGCCGTGTCGCCCCGCACCAGCGGCGTCCCGG
>DASSQU010000339.1:0-3770 GCA_035702325.1 Steroidobacteraceae bacterium | reverse complement strand
CTACCAGCCGAACAGCAGGCACGAGCTGGTACTCGAGCCCGCCGCGACGCTCCGCCAGCCGTGGATCGCGCTGCAGGGGCAGGAGGACCAGGTGTGCAGCCCGCACGCGGCGGATGAGTTCGCCGCGCAGGTCGCCAACGGCGAGATCGTGCGGCTGCCGCACGTCGGTCACGGCTTCGGGGTCGAGCGCAACTGGATGCCGCAGTTCCGCGCCGCCTATGCGCGGCTTGCGGCCCGCGCCGAGGCGCCGCCGGCACGGGCGCCGGCGATCAGCGACCTGCCGGTCGCAGAGGCGCCCGCGTCGGGCAGCTCCGGGGAATTCGCGCTGCTGCTCACCGGCGATGGCGGCTGGGCGGGCCTCGACCGGGAGCTGGCCGCGCGCCTCGCCGCGAGCGGCGTGCCGACCGTGGGACTCAACTCGCTCAAGTACTTCTGGACGGCGCGCACCCCGGAGGAGACCACGCGGGACGTCGCGCGGGTGCTGCGCCACTACTTTGCGGCGTGGAACAAGCGGCGGGTGCTGCTGGTCGGATACTCGTTCGGGGCGGACGTGCTGCCGTTCGTCGTCAACCGCCTGCCCGCGGAGCTGCGCGCGCGCGTCGCGAGCGTGAGCCTGCTCGGGATCGACGCGCACGCCGCGTTCGAGATCCATATCGCGGGCTGGGTGGGGGGCGAGGATCGCGGCCCGGCCACCCGGCCGGAGCTCGAGGCGGTGCGCGGCGTGCCGCTGCTGTGTCTGTACGGCGAGGGCGAGTCGGACTCGATCTGCCCCGGGCTGCCCGCCGCGGGGGGCATCGCCCGCGAGCAGGTCGGTCGCGGCCATCACTTCAGCGGCGAGTACGCGACGCTCGCCGAGCGCATCCTCGCCTTTGCACGCACCGGCCGGCCTGTAACATAACGCCCCCGCCGGGAACGCCCCGGCGGCAGCTCGAGCGGGACAGGAAGCGCGACGCGTGATGGGTTAACATGGAGTGCGAATGGCGCGGCAGCCATTACAACAACAGCCGCGGGCAGTTAGGAATGTCTCTTTACATCGATTCGGCGAGCCGCCTGCACCACGACCAGGAGAAGAACCTGGTCGTCACCTGCCCGCATTGCCAGACGGTCGCCCACATCACGCCGAGCGCCGTGCCGCGCTTCGAGGAGCTGCAGCTCTACCGGCCGAAGCAGGTCGGGGTGGTGTACCTGTGCGACGCGTGCCACATGCCGATCTTCCTGCGCTTCACGGTGCGGCTGTACGGCGCGGCGCGCATCGAGCTCGCGCCGCAGTTCACCGAGGTCGAGCGGGCGCGCGAGAAGTTCAGCTTTACCTACATCCCCGAGCAGGTCGAGCTGCTGTTCCGCGAGGCGCTCACCTGTTTCTCGCACGGGGCCTTCAACGCCTTCGCCTCCATGTGCCGGCGCACGGCGCAGGCGATGTTCGCGGACCTCGGCGAGGCGGGCAAGCTGCGCCTGTTCGACGAGCTCAACGGCGTGCGCGAGCTCGCCGACATCTCCGCCGAGCTCTTCGGCCAGATGCGCGCCGTGCTGTTCGGCGCCGAGCTGGACGCGCGCGCCACCCTGCCGCTGTTCGACGGCTACCAGGCCGGGATCATGCTCGAAGTGGTGAAGGACCTGCTGTACGAGGCCTACGTGCGCAAGGGCAAGCTCCAGCAGGCAATCATGGTGCGGCACTTCTTCCTCGACGAGACCGCGACCAACATCACCCCGCTCGTGTCGGCGAGCTGAACGCCCTTCAGCCAACAAAACGCCGCGCGTTGCGGAACAGGCGCATCCAGCCGCTGTACTCCCCGGCATCGCGCGGCCGCCAGGAATTCTGCAGGTAGCGGAACGAGCGCTCCGGGTGCGGCATGGTGACCGTCACCCGCCCATCAAGGTTGGCGAGCGCGGCGATGCCCAGCGGCGTGCCGCTCGGGTTGGCCGGGTAGCCCGTGGCGGGAGTGCGGTCGTGGTTGAGGTAGCGCAGGCCGACCAGCCCGCTCGCCGCACAGGCCGCGGCGGCGGCCGGCGAGGCGAACTCCGCGCGCCCCTCGCCGTGCGATACCGCGATCGGCAGCACCGAGCCCGCCATGCCCTCGAGCAGCACCGAGGGTGTGGACAGCACCTCGACCAGTGCGAAGCGCGCCTCGTACTGCTCGCTGCGGTTCTGCACGAACCGCGGCCAGTGCGCGGTCCCGGGGATGAGCTCGGCGAGCGCCGCGAACATCTGGCAGCCGTTGCAGATGCCGAGCGCGAAGCTGTCGCGGCGTGCAAAGAAGCGCGCGAACTCCTCGCGCACCGCCGGGTGGAACAGGATCGACTTGGCCCAGCCCTCGCCCGCGCCGAGCACATCGCCGTAGGAAAAGCCGCCGCACGCCACCAGCCCGCGGAATTCCGCGAGCGAGCGGGCGCCGGAGAGCAGGTCGGTCATGTGCACATCGTGGGCGGCGAAGCCGGCGCGCTCGAACGCCGCCGCGGTCTCGACCTGGCTGTTGACGCCCTGCTCGCGCAGGATCGCCACCGCCGGACGCGCCCCGCGCTGCACGTACGGCGCGGCGACGTCGTCCTCGGGATCGAAGGCGAGCGCGACCGAGAGACCAGGGTCGGCCTCGGCGGTCTGCGCGGCGAACTCCTCGTCGGCGCACTGCGGATCGTCGCGCAGCCGCCGCATGCGCCACGAGGTCTCGGACCAGGCGCGCCGCAGGTCGGCCCACGACTCCTGCAGCACGAGCTCGCCGATGCGGATCTCGACGCGCAGCTCCGCGACCGGCGCCCCGAGGTAGAGCGCGGCGCGGGCGAGACCGTGGCGCGCCAGAATCTCGAGCAGGGCCGGCTCGTCGCCCGCGAGGATCTGCACCACGACGCCCGGCTCCTCGGCAAAGAGCTGCGCGAGCGCCGTTCCGCGCCCGGCCGGCAGCGCGATATCGAGCCCGCAGTGTCCGGCGAAGGCCATCTCTATCAGCGTAACGATGAGGCCGCCGTCGGAGCGATCGTGATAGGCGCGCAGCAGCCCCGCCGCGCGCAGCTCGGCGAGCGCGGCGGCGAGCTGCCCGAGAAGCTGCGGCTCATCGAGATCCGCCGGCTCGTCGCCGAGCTCCCCGTACACCTGCGCGAGCGCCGAGGCGCCCAGACGGTTGCGCCCGGGGGCGAGATCGATGAGCCACAGCGAGCTCGGCCGCTCCTCGAGCTCGAGTGCCGGGGTGAGAGTGCAGCGTACGTCGGCAACGCGCGCGAAGGCCGAGACGATCAGCGACACCGGCGCCACGACGCTGCGGCTCGCCCCGCCCTCGGTCCAGGCGGTGCGCATCGAGAGCGAGTCCTTGCCGACGGGGATCGCGATGCCGAGCGCGGGGCACAGCTCCTTCGCGACGGCCGCCACGGTCGCGTAGAGCGCGGCGTCCTCGCCCGGCTCGCCGCAGGCGGCCATCCAGTTGGCCGACAGACGGATGTCGCCGAGCGTGCCGATATCGGCGGCGAGGATGTTGGTGATCGCCTCCGCGACCGCGAGCCGCCCGGAGGCCGGCGCATCGAGGAGCGCGACCGGCGTGCGCTCGCCCATCGCCATCGCTTCCCCGGTGGTCACGTCGTAGCTCGTGGCCGTCACCGCGGCGTCGGCGACCGGGACCTGCCAGGGGCCGACCATCTGATCGCGGGCCGAGAGGCCGCCGACGGTGCGGTCGCCGATGGTGATGAGGAACGTCTTGTCGGCTACCGCGGGCAGGCGCAGCACGCGGTAGACGGCCTCGCGCAGCTCGATGCGAGCCAGATCCAGCGGCCGCGGCTGCACGGCC
>DASSQU010000338.1:0-13359 GCA_035702325.1 Steroidobacteraceae bacterium | reverse complement strand
CACGACCTCGGGCGGGCCGGCAAGCTCACCCTCGCCCGCGGCCTGATCGCGCTCATCGTCCGCGAGTTCGCCGCCCGCGCGGGCGGCGCCCGGCGCCCCCGCGCGCTCGGTTAGGCTGCATGAGTCACCCGCCGCGCCGCGCGCTCAGGGTGCGGATCCTGGACCGGCGCATCGGCACGGAATTTCCACTGCCCGCGTACGCCACCGACGGCTCGGCCGGGCTCGACCTGCGTGCCCTGCCGGCAACACCGCTCACTCTCGACCCCGGCCGGGCGGAGCTCATTGCGACGGGACTGGCGATTCACCTCGATGATCCGGGCCTCGCCGCCGTGATCCTGCCGCGCTCGGGCCTCGGGCACCGCCACGGCATCGTGCTCGGCAACCTCGTGGGACTCATCGATTCCGACTACCAGGGACAGCTCATGGTGTCGTGCTGGAACCGGGGAGTCGAGCCCTACACCATCCGTCCAGGGGAGCGAATTGCGCAGCTGGTGGTGCTGCCGGTGGTGCAGGTCGAGCTCGAGGTGGTCGCGGATTTCGCGCACTCGGCGCGCGGTGCCGGCGGCTTCGGGCACTCCGGCCAGCACTGAGGCCGCGGCGGGGCGGTGCCGCACCGGGTCAACCGGTGCCGGGCGACTGCCGCCTGCTACTGGTGGACCGTGTGCAGCTCGCGGTAGCGCTCGATGTCGGCCTGGAAGTCGGCGCGCAACTGCGCCTCGGCGGCGCTGTTGGCGGCGAGCGCGCTGGTCTCGGCGCGTACCTCGCCGAGCGTGCGCACCAGATCCTCCGCCAGATCGTCGGGTAAGCGGTGCGCGTCGGGACGCTCGCTGTACGGGCGGAAGGCGAGCGCGCGCGTCTGCAGCGTGTCGAGGCGCGAGCGCAGACTGTCGACGTACTGCTGTGCCGCGGCGCGCTGCGCCTTCAGCTGCTCGAGCCGCGCGTCACGCAGCGACTCGATGTCCTTGACCGAGGTATAGGTGGTGACCAGGAAACTGTCGTGCTGCCGCTGCTTGATGAGCGCGGCGCGCGCGTGTGCCTCGGCGGCCGCCTCGGCGGAGGTCTTCTCGGCGTCGAGGTGCCGCACCCGGACACCTTGGCTGTTGAGGACCTCGCGATCCTTGCTGGCCGCTTGCGGCGGCACCTCGTCGCCGTAGTGCACCACGCCCTGGTCATCGACCCAGCGATAGGCGATCGCACCCTTCTTGCCCGACTGGCCTGGTTGCGGGGCGGCGGTGGCGGCGGTGGCGAATGCCGCCGCCGCAACGAGCGCCAGAACTCCCCGGTACGGTGACTGCGGCGACATGCCCCTATATTCCGGCGGCGCACCGCCGGCTGGCAAGCCTCAGGCAGCGCCGTAGCGCGCCCGGTAAGCCGACAGCGACGTGAGCTGTTCCACAGAAATTCGCTCCCGGCCGAATCCCGGGCGCGACAGCGCCTCGATGAGCTCGGCAAGCGTGACGATGCTCACACACTTGAGGCTCTGCTCGCGCTCGAGCTCCTGCACGGCACTCTCGCTCCCCTGGCCGCGCTCCTGACGGTCGAGCGCCAGAGCGACTCCCACGGGGCGCGCGCCCGCGGCACGGATGAGCTCGAGCGATTCGCGCACCGCGGTGCCCGCGGTGATCACGTCGTCGACGATCAGCACGCGCCCGGCGAGCGGCGCGCCGATCGCGCTGCCGCCCTCACCATGCTGCTTGGCCTCCTTGCGATTGAAGGCGTAGGGGACGCTCCGGCCGTGGTGCGCCGCGAGGGCCACGGCGGTGCTGGTGGCGAGCGGGATGCCCTTGTAGGCGGGGCCGAAGATCATGTCGAAGCCGAGCCCCGACTGGACGATCGCCGCCGCGTAACAACGCCCGAGTACCTCGGCCGCCTCCCCGTCGCTGAAACGGCCGGAGTTGAAGAAGTAGGGACTGTCGCGGCCGGACTTGAGCCGGAAGCTGCCGAAGCGCAGCGCCTCGCGCTGCAGCGCCAGGTCGACGAACGTGAGCTGGTATTCACGCATGTCATATCATTGCCTGATGCGCGTCATCACCGTCAACGTCTGCGGCATCCGCTCCGCGGCGTCGAAGGGCCTGTTCCGCTGGCTGCGCCGGCAGCGGGCCGACTTCGTGTGCCTGCAGGAGACGCGCTGCCGCGCGGAGCAGCTCGCCGGGCACGACGTCGCGCTGCCGGGCTACCGCAGCTACTTCTGCGACGCCGAGCGCAGGGGCTACGCCGGCGTGGCGCTCTACACGCGCCACCCGCCCGACCGGGTGATCCAGGGCTTCGGCGTCCCGGAATTCGACCGCGAGGGCCGCTACCTCGAGGCGCGCTTCGCCGAGCTCTCGATCATCTCGCTGTACCTGCCCTCGGGATCGGCAGGCCCGGAGCGCCAGGCGTCCAAGTTCCGCTTTCTCGAGGCCTTCAACGTCCAGCTCGCGCGGTTGCGCCGCGCCCGGCGCCGCTGCATCCTCAGCGGGGACTGGAACATCGCCCACCGCGCCATCGACCTGAAGAACTGGCGGTCCAATCAGAAGAACTCCGGCTTCCTGCCCGAGGAACGCGCCTGGATGGACCGCCTGTTCGGCCCGGCCGGCTATGTGGACGCGTTCCGCGAGGTGCGCCCGGGACCCGGGCACTACACCTGGTGGTCGAACCGCGGGCAGGCGCGCTCGCGCAACGTCGGCTGGCGCATCGACTACCAGGTGGTGAGCGCGCCGCTCGCCGGCAGGGCGCGTGGCGCCTCCATATACAAGGAGCAGCGCTTCTCGGATCACGCGCCGCTCACGATGGACTACGATCTTTGAGCACGCCGGCCGCGAGCCGCGGGCCGCCGCTGCGCGCGGTGCTCGCGAGCCCGAAGATGCTGGCGATCCTGGTCCTCGGGGCGGCGTCGGGATTCCCCAACCAGCTCACCGAGAGCGCGCTGCAGGCCTGGCTCAAGGACGCCGGCGCGACCAACACCACGATCGGCGTCATGTCGTACGTGGCGGTGCCGTATCTGCTGAAGTTCCTGTGGGCGCCGCTCGTCGACCGCTACCCGCTGCCGCTGCTCGGCCGGCGCCGTGGCTGGATCGTGGCGATGCAGGTGGCGATTGCCGCCGCCCTCGGACTGTTCGCCCTGCAGGACCCGCGGTCGTCGCTGGCTCCGGTGACCGCCTGCGCGGTCGCCATCGTGTTCTTCTCCGCCACGCAGGACATCGCCATCGACGCCTGGCGGACCGACGTATCGCTGCCGAGCGAGCGCGGACTGGCCGCGGCGGCCAACAACCTAGGCTATCGCAGCGCGTCGTACCTGGCGCTCGCGGTCGCACTCATCATCGCCGATTACTTCGGCTGGCGGCCGGCGTTTCTGGCACTCGCCGTGACCATGCTGCTGTTCTGCGCGGCGACGGCGCTCGCGCCCGCCTCGCACAACAGCTACCGGCCGCGTTCGCTCGGCGAGTCGGTGATCGAGCCGCTGCGGGAGCTGCTCAGCACCCCGAACGCTCTGGCGCTGCTCGCGGTCGTGCTGCTCTTCAAGATCGGCGACGCCTTTGCGAACAAGCTGTTCACGCCCTTCATGATGGACGTGGGGTTCTCGAAGACCGAGATCGGAATCATCATCAAGGCACTGTTCACCGCCAGCTCGCTCGCGGGCTCGGTGCTCGGCGGCGTTCTCATGGTGCGGCTCGGACTGCTGCGCTCGATGCTCGGCTTCGGGGTGCTGCAGGCCCTGAGCAACCTGCTCTACTGCGTCCTGGCGCTCGCCGGCAAGAGCTACGCCGTCATGTGCCTTGCAGTGGTGGTGGAGCACGTGGCCGCCGCGATGGGGAGCATCGCGCTCGTCGCCCTCATCATGGCGCTCTGTGACCGGCGTTACAGCGCCTTCCAGTATGCGTTGCTGTCGGTGCTCGCGCTGCTGCCGCGCTACAGCCTCGGCTACCCTGCGGGCTGGGTTGCCGATCACGGCGGCTGGTACACCTACTTCGTGGCGAGTTTCGTGCTCGGGCTGCCGGGGCTGATGATGGTGTGGCTGGCGCGCGGCAAGCTCGTCGCGCTCGATGAGCAGCGCCTGCGCGAGGCGCCGTGAGCGGCGAGGGCTCGCGCCGCGAGGCACAGGTGCTCGATCTGGCGCGGATCGTGTGCCGCGTGAGCGATCTCGAGGCCCACGGGGCGCGCGCCTTCACCATCGGGGCCGGCGAGTGGCCGCTGCGCGGGTTCGTGGTGCGCGCCGGCGCGCAGCTGCGTGCCTACCTCAACCGCTGCCCGCACGCCGGGCATCCGCTCAATCTGCTGCCCGACCGGTTCTTCACGCCCGACGGCGCGCTGATCCTGTGCTGCTCGCACGGTGCGCTGTTCGAGAAGGCCACCGGCTACTGCGTCGCGGGTCCGTGCGCCGGGCGCTCGCTCACCGCGGTGCCGCTCGAGGTCCGGTGCGGGCTGGTGATGATCGCCGAGGATGCCGACCTGGCGGCGCTCGCAGACGCGGTGCGCTGAGCGTGCGCGCGGCGGGGCTCGACCGCGCGGCAGGCGGTCAGGGCCGCTTCATTCGAACAGGTCGATGCCGTCGAGCGGACTCGCGCGCAGATCGTGATCCTCGCCGAGCGACTCCGAGCCGCGGGCATCCTCGTCGCCCGATTCGATGTCCACCGAGCCGCTCCAGTCCTCGGGCGCTTCGGCGACTTCCAGGCCGCCCTCGTCCCACTGCGCCTCCCAGTCCTCGACGTCCATCTCCTCGACGGTGCCGTCGAAGTACTGGATCTCGATGGTGCCGTCGTCGTCGTCGACGGCAACGACCTCGAACAACTGGCCGCCGCTCGAGCGGTACCAGTCGCCGATACCAGGCTGAGGAGCCGTCATCGTCGCATCCTCCCACGGCCCGCCGGGGTGCAGCTGCTATGCTTGCCGTCCGCGGGCGCGGCACGCACTTGAGTTAACGAGGGGTGCCCTGCGCAATTCATGTTGCGCCTCGCCCGTGACGCTTTGCAAGACCTTATTTTGAAGGGACGGCGCTGCGCGAGCTCCACGGCTCGTTGCGCACAGCATCAATGATCGAGCAGCCGCTGAAATTCTTCGTGGTGTTCTTCGTGGTGGTCGAGCCGGTCTCGCTGGTCCCGCTGTTCAGCGGTCTCACGGCCGGCGCGAGCCGCGGCTACAAGCGCCGCATGGCGCTCAAGGCGGTGATCGTCGCCGCACTGATCCTGGTGCTGTTCGCGCTCGGCGGCGCCGCGTTTCTCGAGCTGATGGGCATCAGCCTGGAGGCCTTCCGCATCTTCGGGGGGTTGCTGCTGTTCCTGCTGGCGCTGGAGATGGTGTTCGCCCGCGAATCCGGCACCCGCACCTCGAGCGACGAGGCGGCCGAGAGCCGGCGGCGCGCGGACATCTCGGTGTTTCCGCTGGCCTTTCCGTTCATCGCCGGCCCGGGCGCGCTCGCCACCATCCTGCTGTGGTTCGGACCGGTGCACCTCGCCGGCGAAGGCGGCCTGTTCCTGCTGCTGCTCGGCGCGGTGGCGCTGGTGCTCATCATCGCGCTCATTCTGATGTGGCTCGCCGACCCGCTGATGCGCGTGATCGGGGTCACCGGCGCGAACGTCGCGAGCCGGCTCCTCGGGGTGATCCTGGGCGCGCTCGCGGTGCAGTTCGTGCTGGACGGCCTGCGGCAGGCATTCGGCGTCAGCTGAAGCCGCCGCGCGCGCTCAGACGCGACGGAATGCCAGGTCGAACACCCGATGGCCGAGCCGCGCGCCGCGCGACTCGAAGCGGGTCGGCAGCCGCTCGGGAGGCCGCGGTACGAAGCCGCCGTCGGCGGCGAGGTTGCGCAGCTCCCGTGCCGCGGCGAGCGTGGCCAGCATCTCGAGCGCGTAGGGCTCCCAGTCGGTGGCGAGCCGCAGCACGCCGCCCGGGGTGAGGGCGCGCGCGAGCAGCGCCACGAAGGCGGGGCGGATCAGCCGCCGCTTGTGATGACGCTTCTTGGGCCAGGGATCGGGGAACAGCACCAGGATCTCGTCGAAGCTCGCCGGCACGATCTGGTGCCCGAGGACGTCGACCGCGTCGTGGCCGACGACGCGCACGTTGGTGAGGCGGCGCTCCGCGAGGGCGAGCAACAGCCGGCCGATGCCGGGGCGGTGAACCTCGACGCCGAGGTAGTCGCGTTCCGGGTGCGCCAGCGCGAGGCCGAGCAGGTTGTCGCCGTTGCCGAAGCCGATCTCGAGGCTGCGGGGCGCATCGCGGCCGAAGAGCGCGGCGAGCGCGAGCGGCTGCGGCTGGTACTCGACGCCGAAGCACGGCCACAGCTCGCCGAGCGCACGCTGCTGGGCTGCCGTGATGCGCCCGGCGCGGATAACGAACGAGCGGATGGAGCGCGGCTGTCCCGTCTCTGCCATGGTGTGACCTGCGCGGAAGTCACGGCGATCTTACGCGGCACACCGCCGCCGCGGTGCGGCGAGTGGGCACGCCCGGGCGCCCCGGGCGTGGTATAAGCCCGCGCGGTAAACCGTACAGTCCGGGAGGAGTGCAATGCTCAAGTCGTTGGTGGCGGGCGTTATCGGACTCGCCGTGCTGTGGGGCGGCGCGTACGCCGAGGAGGCCAGGGTCGAGGCGGGCCATCCGGGAGGCAAGGCGGCCGAGCCGCACGCCGACCCTGCGCTCGATGCCGCCACGCTGATGCGGCTCTGCCACATCGACGTGAAGGGGGAGCTGAAGGACGAGTGGCGCCGCCTGCCGCTCGCGCACAGCTCGGTCACCGAGCATCACTTCAGCGCCGCGGGCAAGGCGTTCGATTACACCGCCACGGCCGGGACGCTCATCATCCGCGACGACGACGACCGGCCGGTCGCGAGCATCGGCTACGTCGCCTACACCCGCAAGCCCGCCAGGGCGGGCGAGCAGCGGCCGCTCATGTTCGCGTTCAACGGCGGGCCGGGCTCCTCCTCGCTGTGGCTGCACATGGGGGTGCTGGGGCCGAAGCGTGTGGTGGTATCCGACCCGGGGCCGACGCCGAACGCGCCCTATCGTACCGTCGAGAACGAGTTCAGCGTGCTCGACAAGAGCGACCTGGTAATGATCGACCCGGTGGGAACGGGACTGTCCCACGCGGTGTGCGACCACAAGGACACCGAGTTCTGGGCGGTCGATCCCGACATCGATTCGGTGAGCCGCTTCATCGCGCAGTACGTGAGCGACAACGACCGCTGGAGCTCGCCCAAGTACCTGCTGGGCGAGAGCTACGGCACGACGCGCGGCGCGGCGATCGTCAATTATCTGCGCGCGCGGCGCTCGCTCGAGTTCAACGGCCTGATCCTGGTGTCGGTGGCCACCGATATCGAGGCGATCTTCGCCGAGCTGCCCGGCAACGACCGGCCCTACTCGGTGTACCTGCCGGGTTATGCGGCGGTGGCCTGGTATCAGCATGCGCTGCCGCACCAGCCGCCGGCGCTCGAGCCGTTTCTCGCCGAGGTGCGCGCCTATGCCATGGGCCCGTACACGAGCGCGCTCCTCAAGGGGGATGCGCTCGGCGCTGCCGAGCGCGATGCAGTCGCCGCGCAGCTGCACGAGTACACGGGGCTGCCGGTGCAGTACCTCAAGGATGCGAACCTGAGGGTGTCGGAGATCGCCTTCGCCCACGAGCTGCTCAGGGACAAGCGCGAGACCGTCGGGCGCCTCGACGGACGCTTCGTCGGCCCCACCCAGGATCCGCTCGCCAAGGAGGCGGACTACGACCCGCAGTCGGCGGCGATCGGGGCGGCCTTCACCGCGGCCTTCCTCGACTACTATCACTCGGAGCTGAAGTTCGGGCAGGGGGTCACCTACTACACCACCAACTACGGCATCGGCGAGAAGTGGAAGTGGACCCACAAGACCGACGGCGGCGAGCAGCCGCTCGTCAATTCGGACGTCGATCTCGCCCAGGCGCTCGTTCAGGACGTGAACCTGAAGGTGCTGGTGCTGTGCGGCTACTACGACCTGGCGACCCCGTTCTCGGCGACCGAGTACGTGATGAGCCATCTCGGGGTGCCGCCGGCGGCGAGCGAGCGCATCAAGCTCAAGTACTACGAGGCGGGACACATGATGTACGTGCACCCGCCCTCGGCCGCCAAGATGAAGCGCGACCTGGACGCCTTCATCGACTCGACCGACCGTCTGTGACCGGCAGCACCATCTGGGCGCGCAGGCCCGGATGGTTGTCGAGCAGCTGCAGCGCGCCGCCGTGGAGCTTGGCGACTGCGTCGACGATCGACAGTCCCAGACCCACCCCCGGGGTGCCGCGGCTGGCGTCGCCGCGGAAGAAGCGCTCGGTGGCCCGCGGCCGGTCGGCGTCTGCGATCCCGGGGCCGTTGTCGGCGACGGCGATCTCGACCGCCCCGTCGCTGCGCCGCCCGACGCACACGCTGATCGCGCCACGCTCGGACACGCACTTGAGCGAATTGTCGATCAGATTGCTCAACGCCTGCGCCAGCAGCACCGGGTCGCCGGACACCGCGGCTTCACCCGCGGCCTGGAACGAGAACGCCACCCCTTTCTGCTCGGCGGCCGGCTCGTAGAACTCCACCACCTCGGCCGCGACCCGCGCGGCGTCGACCTGCACGAAACCCGAGCGGCGCGCGCCGGTGTCGATCTCGGCGAGGCGCAGCAGCGCGTTGAAGATGCGCATCACCCGGTCCACGTCCGCGACCGCCGCCTCGACCTCGGCGAAGGCCTCCGCCGGCGCAGGCCGGGTGAGGAGGAGCTCCTCCAGGCGCGAGCGCAGCTCGGCGAGCGGCGTACGCAGGTCGTGGGCGATCGAGTTGGAGACGTTGGCGATGCCGCGGATGAGGTGCTCGATGTGATCGAGCATGCCGTTGATGGTCTGTGACAACGTGTCGAGCTCATCCCCGGCGCGGCCCGTCGGCAGGCGCCGCCGCAGGTCGCCGGCCATGATGGCCGACACCGTCTGCCGGATGCCCTGCACCCGGGCAAGGAGCGAGCGGCGGATGAGGATTGCGCCGGCCGCGCCGACCACGAACAGGAAGGTCCCGGCGCCGAGCAGCCCGTAGGTGAAGCGCTGCTCGAGCGGCAGGAAGCGTGCCAGGTCGCGTCCCACCAGCAGGTGATAGCCGCCCGGCAGGGTCGTCTGCACCAGCATGGTATGGGTCGGCTGGCCGGCGAGATCGACCATCACGGCGTTCATGCCGGGCCTGTCCGGCACGCCCTGCGGCCAGGCGGCGAGATTGCCGGCGAGCGGCCGGTAGGCCGCGTCGGTGAGCAGCAGGGTGCGCTCGCCGGCGATCTGCAGCCGCACGCGCGCGTTGATATAGGCGGTGAGGCCCTGGACGCCGTCGCGGCGGAACACCTCCGCCAGGCGCTGCGCGTCGTCGGTGAGGATCGCCGCGCGGCCCTGGAAGACCGTGACACTCCACGCGTACCACAGCGGCACTGCGAACACGGTGAGTGCGGCGAGCGAGAGCAGCACGTAGCCGACCGCCCAGGTGACCGGCGAGGAGCGCAGCAGCCTATTCATGCTCGCACATCATGTAGCCGGCGTTGCGCACCGTGCGCAGCAGCGGCCGCTCGGAGTCGAGCTCGATCTTCTGGCGGAGCTTGGAGATGTGCACGTCGACCACGTTGGTCTGCGGATCGAAGTTATAGTCCCACACGGCTTCCAGCAGCATGGTGCGCGTCACCACCTGGTTGGCGTGCCGCATGAGGTACTCGAGCAGCTTGAACTCGCGCGGCTGCAGGCCGATGGCGCGGCTGCCGCGCGTCACCCGCCGCGACAGCAGATCCATGCGCAGGTCCCCCACCTGCAGCGTGCAGCGGGCGTCGCCGCCGAGCGCGCGCCGCCCGAGCGCATCGACCCGCGCGAGCAGCTCCCCGAAGGCGAACGGCTTGGTGAGGTAGTCGTCGCCGCCGCTGCGCAGGCCGCGGATGCGCTCGTCGACGTCGTCGAGTGCGGAGAGGATCAGGATCGGAGTGCGATTGCCCGCCGCCCGCAGCGCGGCGATGATCCCCAGTCCGTCGATGTTGCCCGGGAGCATCCGGTCCATGACGATGACGTCGTAGGCTTCGCTCGCCGCGCTGAACATGCCGTCGCGTCCGTTGCCGGCGTGCTCGACTGTGTGGCCGGCCTCGCGCAGCCCCTTGGTGACGAAGCGCGCCACCCGCTCGTTGTCCTCGACGATCAGGATCTTCATGGCGCTTGCGGCGCGCCGCCGGCCGCCGGCAGGGCGGTGCCGCCGTCGCCCGCGGGGTGCGGGTGCTTGCGGGCCCACCGCACCGACAGGCGGTCGAGATACAGGTAGATCACCGGCGTCGTGAACAAGGTCAGCATCTGGCTCAGGACCAGCCCCCCGACCATTGTAAAGCCGAGCGGCTGGCGCAGCTCCGACCCCGTACCGGTGCCGAGCATCAGCGGCAGCGCGCCGAGGATCGCCGCCATGGTGGTCATCATGATGGGCCGGACGCGCATCAGGCAGGCCTGGCGGATCGCGGCTTCGGGCGGCAGATGCCCGGTGCGCTCGGCATGCAGCGCGAAGTCCACCATCATGATGCCGTTCTTCTTCACGATGCCGATCAGCAGGATGATGCCGATCACCCCCACCACCGACAGATCGAAGTGAAACAGCATCAGCATCAGCAGCGCCCCGACGCCCGCGGAGGGCAGCGTCGAGAGAATGGTGAGCGGGTGGATGAAGCTCTCGTAGAGCACGCCGAGGATGATGTACACCACCACCAGCGCTGCCAGGATCAGCAGCGGCATGGTCCTGAGCGATGCCTGAAACGCCTGAGCCGTTCCCTGGAAGGTGCCGGCGATCGCGTCCGGCATGTGGATCGAGGCGGCGGTCTTCTCGATGGCCTTGACCGCGTCGCCCAGCGCCGCTCCCGGGGCGAGGTTGAAGGAGAGCGTCACGGCCGGGAACTGCCCCTGGTGATTGATCGACAGGTAGCTGGTGTGGCCGGTGTCCCAGCGGGCGAACGCCGCGAGCGGCACCTGCGCTCCGGTGGCGGGTGACTTGATGTAGATCTTGTTGAGCGTGCCGGGCTCGCCGAGGAGCTCGGGGTTGAGCTCGAGCACCACGTGATAGCTCGCCAGCTGGGTGAAGTACTGGGTCACCTGCCGCTGCCCGAAGGCGTCTTCGAGCGTGTTGTCGATGAGCGCCGGCTGGATGCCGAAGCGCGCCGCCTGGTCGCGATCGATGACGAGCTGGAGCTTGCTGCTGCCCGACTGCTGGTCGGAGGCCACGTCGCGCAGCTGCGGCAAGCGCTTCAGCTTCCCGAGGAGTCGCGGCGCCCACTCGTTGAGCTCCCCGACATTCGGGTCCTGGAGCGTGTACTGGTACTGAGTGCGCGAGGTACGTCCGCCGACGTTGAGGTCCTGCGCCGCCTGCAGGAACACCGTGCCGCCCGGCACCGCGGCGAGCCTGCCGCGCAGGCGGTTGATCACCTGATCGGCGGTCGCATCGCGCTCGCTGCGGGGCTTGAGTCCCAGCACCACGAAGCCGTTGTTGAGCGGGCGCGAGCCGCCGACGAAGGCGCCCCAGCCTCCGACCGCCGGGTCCTTGCCGATCACCGCCATCAGCCGGTGGTCGAGCTGCACCATCGCGTCGAAGGACACGTCCTCGGGCGCATCGGTGATCCCGACGATGACCCCGGTGTCCTGCTGCGGGAAGAAGCCCTTGGGGATCACCACATAGAGCAGCACGGCGGTGGCCACCGTGGCGAGGAATACCATGAGCGTCGCGCGCTGGTGGGCCAGCACGTAGTCGAGGCCGCGGGTGTAATGGCCGAGGAGCCAGCGGAAGCCGCGCTCCAGGGTCAGGTAGAAGCGCCCGTGCCGCACGTGCCGCTCGTCGCGCAGAAAGAGCGCGCCCATCATCGGCGACAGGGTGAGGGCCACCACCGCCGAGACCGCGATCGTCATGGTAACGGTCACCGCGAACTCGCGGAACAGCCGTCCCACGATCCCGCTCATCAGCAGCAGCGGGATGAACACGGCCACCAGCGAGATGCTGATCGAGAGGATGGTGAAGCTGATCTCGGCCGAGCCCTTGAGCGCCGCCGCGCGCGGCGGCAGCCCCGACTCGATGTGGCGGTAGATGTTCTCGAGCATCACGATCGCATCGTCGACCACGAAGCCGACGGCGATGGTGAGCGCCATGAGCGACAGGTTGTCGAGGCTGTAGCCGACGACGTACATGAGTGCCGCGCAGCCGAACAGCGCCAGCGGGACGGTGACGCCCGGAATGGCCGTTGCCCAGAAGCTGCGCAGGAACAGGAAAATCACCGTCACCACGAGGCAGATCGCGAGCAGCAGCGTCAGCTCCACATCCTCGACCGAGGCCTTGATGGTGACGGTGCGGTCGATCACCTGATCGACCTTGAGCGACGGGGGCACCGAGGCCATGATGTGGGGCATGGCCGCCCTGACGCGCCGCACGTCGTCGATCACGTTGGTGCCGGGCTGTTTGTGGATGAGGAGCAGCACGCCGCGCTTACCGTTCTGGAAGCCGCGCTGCTGCGTGTCCTCCGGGCCGTCTACCGCCACGCCGATGTCGCGGATGCGGATCGGCGCGCCGTTGCGGTAGGCGACGATGACGTCGTTCCACGGCGCCGCCTCGAGCAGCTGGCCGTTGTCGTAGATGGTGTAGTTGTGATGCAGGCCGGTGATGGCGCCCTGGGGCGTATCGACGGTCGCGATGCTGATCAGGTTGGCGACGTCCTCGAGCTGCAGGCCGAGCGAGGCGAGCTTGGCCGGATCGACCTGGATGCGCACCGCGGGCTTCTGCCGGCCGCCGACATCCACCTGTGCGATTCCGGGCAGTTGCGACAGCTGCTGGGCGATCACCGTCTCGGCGTAGTTGCTCACCGCGGTGATCGGCAGCACGTCCGAATGCACCGCGAGGATCAGGATCGAGTAGTCGGCCGGGTTCACCTTGCGGTAGGCGGGCGGCGCGGGCAGGTTCTTCGGCAGCTGGCCGCCGGCGGCGTTGATGGCGGCCTGCACGTCGCCCGCGGCCGCATCGATGTTGCGGTCGAGGTCGAACTGCAGCGTGATCTGCGAGCTGCCGAGCACGCTGGTCGAGGTCATCTGCGCGACGCCCGGAATCTGCGCGAACTGGGTCTCGAGCGGCTGCGCAACCGAGGAAGCCATGATCTCCGGGCTCGCCCCCGGCAACTGCGCGCTCACCAGAATGGTGGGGAAGTCGATCTGGGGGAGCGCCGCCACCGGCAGGAACGGGAAGGCGGCGATGCCGACCAGCGCCAGCCCCGCCATCAGCAGCGTGGTCGCCACCGGGCGCTCGATGAAGGGGCGGGAAATGTTCACGGCGCGCGGTCTGCGGGCGCGCCGGAGCGCGGGATCAGGGCCGCCGGCTCATTGGCGCGGATGAGCGCCCCGGGCTGCAGGCGGTACTGGTTGCTCAC
>DASSQU010000337.1:0-2001 GCA_035702325.1 Steroidobacteraceae bacterium | reverse complement strand
TCCGCGCACCACGCGCGCCCTATACCCGCATGCGGTTGAGCGCCGCTTCCCCGGCACGCGCGCCGCCCGCGCCGGCCGGGTCGAGCGGCGCCGCGCCGCTGCTGGCGCTCGATTCGCTCGGCGTCGACTTCCCGGTCGGGCACGGCTGGTTTCGACCGCGAGCGCGGCTGCGGGCGCTGAGCGCAGTCAACCTCGAGCTCGCCCCCGGCGAAGCGCTCGCGGTGGTCGGAGAGTCGGGCTGCGGCAAGTCGACGCTCGCCCGCGCGGTGCTCGCACTGCTGCGCCCGTGTGCCGGCCGGGTGGTGTGGCTCGGGCGCAGCCTCGCGGAGCTGCCGCCGCGCGAGCTGCGCCGGGAGCGCGCCGGGCTGCAGATGGTCTTCCAGGATCCGCTCGGCAGCCTCGATCCGCGCATGACGGTCGCGCAGATCGTCGCCGAGCCGCTGCGCCTGCACGCACCGCAGCTCGACGCCGCGGCGCGCGCCCGCGCGAGCGCGGCGATCCTGGCGCGCGTCGGGCTCGCCGCGGAGCTCTTCGGACGCTACCCGCACGAGCTTTCCGGCGGCCAGTGCCAGCGCGTCGGCATCGCGCGCGCCATGATCCTCGAGCCCCGCCTGCTGGTGTGCGCCGAGCCGGTGAGCGCGCTCGATCTGCCGACCCAGCGACAGATCGTCGAGTTGCTCGCCACGCTGCGGCGCGAGGCGGCCTTGAGCCTGCTGTTCGTGAGCCACAACCTCGCCCTGGTGCGGCAGCTGTGCGAGCGCGTGCTGGTGCTGTATCTCGGGCGCATGATGGAGCTCGCACCCACGGAGCTGCTATTCCGCCAGCCGCTGCATCCCTACACGCGCGAGCTGCTCGCGGCCGAGCCCATCCCCGATCCGCTGCTGCAGCCGGCCCGCCTGGCGGGCGTCGTCGCCGGCGAGCCGCCGTCGCCGCTCTCGCCGCCGAGCGGCTGCGTGTACCGCACCCGGTGCCCGCACGCGATCGCGCTGTGCGCCGCGCGTCTGCCGGACTGGGACGCACCGGCGCCCCGGCGCCACGTCGCCTGTCACCGCTGGGGCGAGCTCGGCTGAAGCGCTGCCGGGTGACGGTGGCGCCGGCCGCAATGCTGCTATCCTTCCCCGCCATGAGCAGCGAACGCCAGTTCCGCCCGAGCGCGGCCCTCGGCGAGGTGCGCTACGAGATCCGCGGCCGCCTGGCGCGGCGCGCCCACGAGCTCGAGCGCCAGGGCTACGAGATCATTTCGCTCAACATCGGCAACCCGCGCGCCTTCGGGCTGCGCACGCCCGAGACCATGCGCCTCGCGATGATCGAGAACCTGCAGGACGCCGAAGGCTACTGTCATCAGCAGGGCATCTTTCCCGCGCGCGAAGCGATCGTCATGCAGCAGCAGGCGCGCGGGGTCACCGGGGTGAGCGTCGAGGAAGTGTTCATCGGCAACGGCGTCAGCGAGCTCATCGACCTGACGCTGCGGGCGCTGCTCGAGCAGGGCGACGAGGTGCTGGTGCCGAGCCCGGACTATCCGCTGTGGACCGCGGCCGTGACGCTCAACCGCGGCCGCGCGGTGCACTATCCGTGCCGCCCCGAGCACGACTTCATTCCCGACCCGGCGGAGCTCGAGCGGCTCGTGACAGCGCGCACGCGCGCCGTGGTCGTGATCAATCCCAACAATCCCACCGGGGCGGTCTACCCGCGCGCGGTGCTCACTGCCATTGCGCGCCTCGCCGAACGCCACGGGCTCGTGGTCTTCAGCGACGAGATCTACGACCAGATGACCTACCCGGGCGCGGAATTCCTGCCGATGGCGACACTGGTGCGCGACACGCTGTGCGCGACGCTCTCGGGACTCTCCAAGGTCTACCGGGCGTGCGGCTACCGCGTCGGCTGGGCGGTGTTCTCCGGTCGCGTGCGTGCGGCGGCCGACTATCTGAACGCCCTCGAGCTCCTCGCCTCGCTTCGCTTGTGCTCGAATGTCATGGGACAGTGGGCGGTGCAGACGGCGCT
>DASSQU010000336.1:0-7079 GCA_035702325.1 Steroidobacteraceae bacterium | reverse complement strand
ATCGCGATGGCATCGGGAAGCACGCTCGCTGCGGCGGCGAGCAGCGTGCCGACCGAGACCTTGCCGGCGTAACCCGCCCGCAGGCTCTCGAGCTCCTCGGCCGCGTGCCGCAGCTGCGTCAGCACGATCCTGGCGTGGCGGGCGAAGATTTCCCCGTAGGCAGTCGGCTCGAGCCCTCGGTTGCTGCGCTCGAAGAGCTTCAATCCCAGCGTCGACTCGACGTCGCGCAGCGCCTTGGTGAGGGTCGGCTGGGTGAGGCTGAGGCGGCGCGCCGCCTTCAGGATGCTGCCGCAGTCATAGAGCTCGGCGATGAGCTCGACGTGCCGCAGGCGGAACTTGCGCGTGATCCACCGTTCGAGTCGTGCCGCGGCCATGCGGCGCGATCATAGCGGGTTCGTCGAGCCCGAAGAACGCCGCGGCATTGCCGCGCAGGAGCTTCTCGCGCGCGCGCGGCGCGAGCGCCGGATGCGCGCGCACCAGGCTTCCCACCTGCTGCTCGCCGAGCGGGAAGGGATAGTCGGAGCCGAGCATCACGCGATCCTCGCCCATGGTCTTCACCAGGAACTCGAGCGACTCCGGGCTGAACACCGCGGCATCGACGCAGAAGCGCTCGACATAGGACGAGGGCGGATGCGGGCAGTCCTCGCGCACGATGTCGCGGTTGCGCCAGGCGTTGTCGACGCGCCCGAGGAGATAGGGAAAGCTGCCGCCGCCGTGGGCGAAGCACAGTTTCAGCGAGCGCGGCAGCCGCTCGAAGGCGCCCGAGAGGATCAGCCACAGTATCGAGAGCTGCGTCTCCGCGGGCATCGCCACCAGCCACGGCAGCTGGTACTTCGTCATACGCTCCGGCGCCATCATGTCCCAGGGGTGCACGAACACTGCGGCGCCCTCGGCGGCGCAGTGCTCGAGGAAGGCGATGATCCTGCCGTCGTGGAGCTCGCGCTCGCCGACGTGGTTGCCGATGTGCACGCCGATGTGGCCCTCCCGCATCGCGCGGCTGAGCTCGCGGCAGGCGAGCTCGGTGTCCTGCAGCGGCACCTGGCAGAGCGACTTCAGGCGCCGCGGCGCCGGTGCGCAGATCTCGCGCGCCGCGTCGTTGAAGATCCGCGCGCACTCGAGCGCCTGTGCCGCCGGACGCTGGTAGGCGAAGAGCAGCGGGGTCGCGCACATGATCTGCACGTCCACCCCGTCGCGCTCCATCGCCTCGAGGCGCACGCCCGCGTCCCAGCAGGCCGCACTCACCGGGCGGAACTCCCGCTCGCCCACCATGAGCATCGCCTCGCCCGGGCCGGTGTGCCGCAGCCACGGCCAGTCGGCGCCGCCGAAGCGTGCGGCGAGATCCGGCCAGCTGCGCGGCAGGAAATGCGTGTGGATGTCGATCATGCCCACTGCGAGGCTCCTCTCTCAGGCCCACCCGCCGCCGACCGGGCGCCAGGCGACGATGCGCATCTCGATCAGCAGCTGCGGGTGCGGCAGCTCGGCCACGGCGACCGTGGTGCGCGCCGGCCCCTGGTAGCCGAAGAACTCGCTGTAGACCTCGTTGTAGCCGCCGAAGTCGGCCATCCGCACCAGGTAGGTACTCACCTCGACCACATCGGTCAGCTCCGCCCCGGCGGCGGCGAGGATGTCGCGGACGTTCTCGATCACGGCGCGCGTCTGCGCGCGGATGTCGAGCACGGCGCGCCCGTCGGCGCCGCGCTCGGCGCCCGCGATCGAATCGTCCGCGCGCCGCGCGCTCGTGCCCGAGACGAAGATGAAGTCGCCGGCGCGGCGGAAGTGCGGGAAGGTGCCGCGCGGCTTCGCCTTGCCGGCAATCACCGCGCTCGCCACGCCCGCAGCCTGCTTGCTCATCGCGGCTTCCTTCAGAGCTTCACGCAGATGTTCACGGCCTCGGAGAAGAAGCCGAGCGAGTGCATCCCGCCTTCGCGCCCTAGACCTGAGAGCTTCACGCCGCCGAACGGCGTGCGCAGGTCGCGCAGGTACCAGTCGTTCACCCAGGTCATGCCGACGTCCATGGCGCGCGCCACCCGATGGGCGCGCTGCAGGTTCGAGGTCCACACCGCGGCGCACAGTCCGTAGCGCGTGTCGTTGGCGAGCGCGATCGCCTCATCCTCGGAGTCGAAGGGCGCGATGTGGCACACGGGTCCGAAGATCTCCTCGCGCACGCAGCGTGCGCTCTCCGGGAGTCCGGTCAGGATGGTCGGCTCGACGAAGGCGCCCTGATCGCGCTCGTCGCCGAAGGCGGGCACCCCGCCGCCGCAGACCACCGTGGCGCCCTCCTCGCGCGCGAGGCGGTAGTAGCCGAGCACCTTCTCGCGGTGCGCCCGCGAGATGAGCGGGCCCATGTCGGCCCCGTCGTAGGGTCCGCCGAGCCGGAGGGCGCGCGCGCGCCGCTCGAGCTCGGCGACGAAGCGCGCGAAGATCGGCCGCTCGATGTACACGCGCTCCGAGCACAGGCACACCTGGCCGCAGTTGGAGAACACCGAGCGCATGGTGCCGGCGATGGCCGCGTCGAAGTCGGCTTCCGCGAACACCAGCGCGGCGTTCTTGCCGCCGAGCTCGAAGGACAGCGCCTTCACCGAGTCGGCGGCGCTGCGCATGATGGCCGCGCCGGTCGCCGTCTCGCCGGTGAAGGCGATGGCGTTCACGTCCGGGTGGCGAGTGAGCGCCTCGCCCGCCGAGTCCGGGCCGAAGCCGTGCACCAGGTTGAAGACCCCGGGCGGCACGCCGCATTCGGTGAACACTTCCGCGAGCAGCGTCGCGGTGGACGGAGTTTCCTCCGAGGGCTTTGCGACCACGGTATTGCCGCAGGCGAGCGCCGGCGCCACCTTCCAGGTGAGGAGCAGGAACGGCAGGTTCCACGGTGCGATCACCGCGACTACGCCCACGGGCTTGTGCACGCTGTAATTGAGCGCCCCGCGGCCGTCGGGAGTCGCGGTCTCGTAGCATTCGGCGGCGCGCGCCAGGGCGAGATCCGCGTAGGCGCGGAAATTGGCCGCACCGCGCGGGATGTCGAGCGCGCTCGCCTGGGCGAGCGTCTTGCCGGTATCGGCGATCTCGGCGCTCACGAACTCGGTGAAGCGCGCCTCGATGCGCTCGGCCACCTTGCGCAGCAGCGCGCTGCGCTCGGGCAGCGGCATCCGTCCCCACGGTCCCTTGAGCGCCGCGCGCGCGGCGGCGACCGCGCGATCGACGAGCGCCGCGTCCGCCTCGGTCACCATCGAGACCACCCGGCCGTTCACCGGGCTCACGTTGGGGAAGCTGCGCCGCCCGCGGACGAAGTCGCCCGCGACGAGACACGGCAGCTGCTGATCGAGGTAGGGGTACGGGTCCGCTGGTGTGGGGGTCCGCATCGCAGCGGATTCTAGCGATGCGCAGCTACGAAGGAATAATCACATTTTACCGCTCTGGTATGCAATTCTTCTATGGCTGGCCGCCCTCGCGCTTACCCGCGGAACCCCCGGCGCCGGGCGAGACTCGCGGCGCTCCACACCTCCTCGCTGCGGTAGAAGCGGGGCACCGCGCGGGCGCCGGGCGGGATCAGCACCCAGGGCTGCTTCGACTCGGTGAAGATGTGGATGTCGGGCGGAAAGACGTCCGGATCATCGAGCGTGCCGACGCGCACGAAGCGCAGCGCCTCCCCGGCGCCGGCGTAGTTGCTCCAGAGCGCAATGCGGCAGACCGGACAGCGGGCGATCTTCTGGCCCTGGCCGCTCTGGCTCGGCGTCATGACGAGCTCCGGCTCCCCGGCGAGGAGGCTCACCCGCCCGGCTTCGATCACCGCATTCAGCACGAAGGCGCTGCCGGTCTCGCGCTGACACCAGCGGCAGTGACAGCAATGGACGATGAGCGGGGGGCCGGCCATCGCAAAGCGCACCGCGCGGCAGGTGCAGCCGCCGGTGGCGACGGATTCCGCTGCGTTGCTCATGGGCGCGCTACTCCATGTCCGGGTACGGTCCCTTGCCGCCCTCGGCGATGAAGCGGTCGATGCGCTCCGAGAGCACCGGCAGCGGCACCGAGCCGAGCTCGAGGATCGCGTCGTGGAAGGCGCGGATGTTGAAGCGCTCGCCGAGCGCCTTCTCCGCGCGTGCGCGCCCCTCGAGGATGGTGCGCTCGCCGAGGTAGTACGAGAGCGCCTGCCCCGGCCAGGAGATGTAGCGGTCCACCTCGGTGCCGATCTCGTGCTCGGGGAGCGCCGTGTACTCCTTGAGGTAGTCGATCGCCTGCTGGCGCGTCCAGCCCTCGGAGTGGATGCCGGTGTCGACCACGAGGCGCGCCGCCCGCCAGATCTGGTAGCCGAGCATGCCGAAGCGGTCGTAGGCAGTCTCGTACATCCCCATCTCGTCGCCGAGGTGCTCGCAGTACAGCGCCCAGCCCTCCCCGTACGCCGAGAGGTAGCTCAGACGCCTGAAGTCGGGCTGGTGCTTGTGCTCCATCGAGATCTCGATCTGCAGCGCGTGCCCCGGCGCCGACTCGTGCAGCGTGAGCGCGGTGAGGTTGTAGAGCGGCCGGGCCGGCAGGTCGTAGGTGTTGAGGAGGTAGACGCTGGGACCACCCCGGCCGGCGGTGTAGAAGGGCGCGAGGTCCGGCGGCACCGGCTTGATGGTGAAGCGCGCGCGCGGCAGGTAGCCGAAGTACTGGCTCGCCTTGCCGTCGAACACCTTGGCGATCCAGGCGGCGCGCCGCAGCAGCTCCTCCGGGGTCCGCGCGTAGAAGCGCGGATCGGTGCGCAGGAAATGCAGGAACTCCCCGAAGTCGCCCTTGAAGCCGGTGGCGCGCATCTCGGCCACCATGGCCTCGTGCAGGCGCGCCACTTCCGCGACCCCGAGCGCGTGGATCGCCTCCGGGTCCATGTCGAGCGTGGTGAACTCGCGGATCTTGGCGCGGTAGTACGCGCGCCCGTCGGGCAGGTCGGAGGCGGCGATCGTGGTGCGCGCCCCAGGAACGTAGACGTTGCGCATGAAGGCGAGGAGCTCGGCGTAGGCGGGCTGCACCACCTCCCGGATCACGTTCAGCGCCTCCGCGCGCAGCGCCGCCTGCTTCCCGGGGGTGATGCCCGGCATGGTCCTGAACGGCGTGTAGAAGAGGCTCGCCTCCGGGCTCGCCTCGGTCACCGCCGTGATCGAGCCGTCGCGGCCCTCGAGCGTCACGCGCGGCGGCGTGAAGCCGCGCTTCAGTCCCGCGCGCATCTGCGCTTCCTCCTCGTGGAAGTAGCGCGGAATGTCGCGCATCTGGGCGATCCAGTGCTGGTAGTCGATGAGCGTGCGGAACGGCCGCCGCGCGGTGTAGCCGATCTCGGTCCAGAAGGTGGTATCGGAGTTGACCGGCATCTCGTACTGGCGGAAGCGCTGATCCGCGATCAGGTTCTCGAGCTGCGCGCGGTAGATGCCGTAGTTCACCTGCTCGCCCGGCGAGAGGCTCGCGCGCGCGATCGCGTCCACCTGGCGCAGCACCTCCTGCCAGTGCGCGAGGCGCAACGCTTCGGTCGCCGCATCGACCTTCGGCAGGTGATCGGCGACCGGCTTCTCGCGGTCTTCGCCCCCGGGGAACTGCTCCTCGCGCCACTGCCACTCGGCGGTGTAGATGGCGCGCAGCCGCTCGTCCGCCGCGCGCTGGCGGGCTTCGCGCGAGCAGGCGGCGAGCGAGGCGAACGCGACGATGAGCAGCAAGACTCGCATGGGAGTCCTCTCGGGGCAGCCGGCAGGGGGCGAGAGCATAACTGCAACCGTTGCACGCCGCCTCGCGCGCAGGTAGAAGGGCACTGCGTATGTGGAAGGGAGTGATCGCCGTGAGTCTCGGGGCGAGCGCCGGTGCGCTGCTGCGCTGGTGGCTCGGCGCACGGCTGAATGCCTACTTTCCGGCGATCCCCCCGGGCACGCTCGCCGCCAATCTCATCGGCGGCTACGTGGTGGGAATCGCGGTCGCCTTCTTCGCCACCTACACCGCGCTCGCGCCCGAGTGGCGGCTGCTCATCATCACCGGCTTCTGCGGCGGGCTCACCACCTTCTCGACCTTCTCCGCCGAGCTGGTGACGCTGCTGCAGCAGGGTCGCGTCCCGTTAGCGCTGGCGGGGGCGGCCGCGCACCTGTGCGGATCGCTCCTCATGACGGTGGCCGGGATCGGCACGGTCGTGTGGGCGCGGAGCTGAGGCGCATGCAGGGGTCATTTCTCCGGTTCTACGTGCACGAGGGGCTGCGCCACCGCGGGCGACCCGGGTGGGAGTGGCTGCTCGAGCAGGCGAACGGCCTGGGGATCCGCGGCGGGTCGGCGTTTCGCGCCATGGCGGGCTTCGGCCGCCATCACGTGCTGCACGAGAGCCGCTTCTTCGAGCTCGCGGGGACGCTCACCGTCGAGGTGGAGTTCCTCGTGACCGACGAGGAGGCGGACAAGCTCCTCGCGCTGCTGCACGCGGAGAGACTGCGGCTCTTCTACGCGCGCACGCCGGCGCGCTTCGGAGTGATCAACCCCGACGGCGCCGATCCGCCCCCGGCGGACTGAGCCGATCGCACCTACGAAGCGGCACCGATCAGCCGGCATCGACGAGCCGGCGCCGCCGGGGGACTACTTGCCCCGCTCGATGGAGTGCAGCGGCACCGTCGCCGTCGGCGTGCGCACCGGCCGGCCGGGCTCGGGCGCCGCGAGCGGCGTCACTTCGCGGAGCGAGGCGAGGCAGCGCACCGCGAGCTCCTGGTACTCGCGCGTGCCGGTCGCCTTCCAGGCGAGCTCCTCGGGCTTGAGCGCGCGCACGATCCGCGCCGGCACTCCCTGCACGAGCGTGCGCGGCGGCACCTCGAAGCGCGCGCGCACGAAGCTCGCCGCGCCGACGAAGGCCTCCTCCCCCACCACCACGTCGTCCATCAGCACCGCGTGGATGCCGATGAGCGCGCCGCGCCGCACGGTGCAGCCGTGCAGCACCGCGCCGTGGCCGATGTGCGCCTCGTCCTCGAGCAGCACGTCCCGTCCGGGGAAGCTGTGCAGCACGCAGTTGTCCTGCACGTTCGCGCCCGGCCCGAGGATGATGGCGCCGAAGTCCCCGCGCAGCGACGCCCCCGGCGCCACGTAGCAGCGCGCGGCGATGC
>DASSQU010000335.1:0-2563 GCA_035702325.1 Steroidobacteraceae bacterium | reverse complement strand
GCGCATCACCGAGGGCGCGCGTCAGGCGCTGCGGCTGCGGGCCGGCGACGCCGTCTGGGCCCTGGTCAAGGCGGTGTCGACCCGCGGGCACGCATTCCGGGTGCCGGCGAGTCCGGAACCGCCTGCTCGCTCACCATCGTGAGCACGTCGTAGTCGGCGACGGCCTCGCCGTGCTGGTTGGTGATGGCCGCGTCCCAGCGCACCTCGCCGTAGCCGGCCCCGGCGCGCAGCGACTTCTCCTTGCAGGTGAGGCGCACGCGGATGCGGTCGCCGGGCTTCACCGGCTTGACGAAGCGCAGCGCGTCGATGCCGTAATTGGCGAGCACCGGTCCGTAGGGCGGATCGACGAACAGCCCCGCCGCGGCCGACACCAGGAAGTAACCATGCGCCACGCGCCCGCCGAACAGCGGATTGCGCGCCGCCTGCGCCTCGTCCAGGTGCGCGTAGAAGCGGTCGCCCGAGAGCTCCGCGAAGCGCTCGATGTCCTCGACCGTGACCGCGCGCTCGCCCGAGCGGAAGGTATCGCCGAGCTCGAGCGCGCCGAATGGCTTGCGGAACGGGTGCACGCCGGGATCGCGCTCGCGTGCGCCCCGCGCCCAGCGCCCGCTCACCGCGGTGATGAGATCCGGCGTGCCCTGCACCGCGGTGCGCTGCAGGTAGTGCAGCACGCCGCGGATGCCGCCCAGCTCCTCGCCGCCGCCGGCCCGGCCCGGTCCGCCATGCACCAGGTGCGGCAGCGGCGAGCCGTGACCGGTCGATTCCGCGGCGCAGTGACGGTTCACCACCAGCACGCGCCCGTGGAACGGCGCGAGTCCCAGGGTGAGCTGCGCCGCGACGCCGTCGTCGGCCGTGAACACCGAAGCCGCCAGACTCCCGCCCCCGCGGCGTGCCAGCGCGATCGCATCGGCGAGGGTCTCGTAGGCGAGCAGCGTGCACACCGGTCCGAAGGCCTCCACCGTGTGCACCGCCTGCGCGCCGAGCGGCTCGCGGCAGACGAGCAGCGTCGGCGCCATGAAGGCGCCGCGCGCGGCATCGGCACCGAGCGGCTCGAGCTTGCCGCCTTCCCCGTACACCACCTGGGCTTCGCGCCTGAGGCGCGCGAGCTGCTCGCTGACTTCGCGTCGCTGGCCGAGCGAAGCCACCGGCCCCATGCGCACCTGCTCGAGCCGCGGGTCGCCCACCACGACCTCGGCGAGCGCCGCACGCAGGGCCTCGAGCACTTCGCCGGCGAGCGCCGCGGGCACGATCGCCCTGCGGATCGCGGTGCACTTCTGGCCCGCCTTGACGGTCATCTCGCGCACCACCTCGCGGACGAACAGTCCGAGCTCGGGCGCGCCGCCGCCGGCATCGGGGCCGAGGATCGAGGAGTTGAGCGAGTCGGTCTCGGCGGTGAAACGCACCGCGTTCGCGCCCACGGCGGGATGCTCGCGCAGCCGGCGCGCGGTGCCGGCGGAGCCGGTGAACGACACCAGGTCCTGACAGGTGAGATGCTCGAGCAGGTCGCCGACGCCGCCGCAGATGAGCTGCACCGCGCCCTCGGGCAGGATCCCCGCATCGATGATGCGCCTGAACACCCGCTCGGCGAGATAGCAGGTCTGGGTGGCGGGCTTGACGATCGCCGGGACGCCGGCGAGCAGCGCCGGGGCGAGCTTCTCCAGCATGCCCCACACCGGGAAGTTGAAGGCGTTGATGTGCACCGCCGCCCCCTCGAGCGGCACGCAGATGTGCTGCCCGACGAAGCTGCCGGTCTTCGACAGCGCCTCCACCGCGCCGTCGACGTACACGCAGCCGTCGGGCAGCTCGCGCCTTCCCTTGCTCGCGTACACGAACAGCGTGCCGATGCCCCCGTCGATGTCGATCCAGGAGTCGCCGCGCGTGGCTCCGGTCGCGTAGGAGATCCGGTAGAAGTCCTCCTTGTGCTCGCCGAGGTCGCGGGCGAGGGCCTTGAGGAGCGCGGCGCGCTCGTGAAAGCTCAGCCGGCGCAGCTGCGGTCCGCCCACCTCGCGCGCGTAGCGCAGCATGGCGCCGGCGTCGGCGGCCGCCGCGCTCGCCTCGGCGACGACCTCGCCGGTGGTCGCATCGCGCAGCGCGGCGCCGGGGCCGCTGCCCGGGCGCCAGCGGCCGGCGGCAAAGCTCTGCAGCTGCATGGCATCACTCCTTGGGACTCACCAGCTGGCCCTCGACGCGGTAGGAGCGGCCGCGGAACAGCGCCACCCGCTCGCCACGCTGGTTGTAGACGGTGATCTCGTAGATGCCGTTGCGCCGGGTGCGCCACAGCTCGCTCGCCTCCGCGGTCAGCTCGTCGCCTTCGCGCGCGCCGCTCAGAAAATCGATGGCCGCCGCCGCGGCGACCGTGTTCTCGTTGTGGGAGTTGCAGGCGAAGGCAAATGCGCTGTCGGCGAGCGCGAACACCACTCCGCCATGGCACACCCCGTGGCCGTTCACCATGTCGGCGCGCACCGTCATCACGAGGCGCGCCCAGCCGGGCCGCACCGCGGCGATGCGCATGCCGAGCGCCTGCGAGGCGCGGTCGCGTTCGTAGAGCGCCTGCGCGCAGCGCTCG
>DASSQU010000334.1:0-5919 GCA_035702325.1 Steroidobacteraceae bacterium | reverse complement strand
CTGTCGGGCGTGTCCTGGAACGCCACGCCGTGCGAACGCAGCACGTCCACGGTCCGATAGATGTAGTCGCTGGCGAGCGCGATGTGCTGGATGCCCTCGCCTCCGTACTCGCGCAGATACTCCTCGATCTGGCTCTTGTCGTCCTGGGATTCGTTGATGGGGATGCGGATCTTGCCGCAGGGACTGGTCATCGCACGCGACAGCAGTCCGGTGCGCTGACCTTCGATGTCGAAATAGCGGATCTCGCGGAAGTTGAACAGCTTCGCGTAGAAGCCGGCCCATACGTCCATGCGTCCGCGCCCGACGTTGTGCGTGAGATGGTCGATCAGCGTGAGTCCGGCGCCCTCGGCGGGCCCGGCGGACGGGACCGGGCGGAAATCGACGTCGTAGATGGAGCGCTCGCCGTACAGGTCGACGAGGTAGATGAGCGACCCGCCGATGCCCTCGATGCACGGGATGTTCAGCTCCATGGGACCGGCGCTCTGCGGTCCGGGCCGCGCGCCGAGCGCCAGCGCCCGGGCGTAAGCCGCGCCTGCGTCCCGCACCCGGAACGCCATGGCGCAGGCCGATGGTCCGTGGCGGCGCGCGAAGCTCTGCGCGAACGACTCCGGCTCGGCGTTGATGATGAAGTTGATGCCGCCCTGGCGGTGTTGCGTCACGTTCTTGGAGCGGTGGCGTGCCACGACCGGGAAGCCGAGCCGCTCGAACAGCGTGCGCAGCAGCTGCGGGTCCGGTGCGGTGTATTCCACGAACTCGAACCCATCGGTACCCATCGGGTTGTCGGGCAGCTCGCTCATCGCGGTCATTATAGGCGCCGGCAGGCCGGCTCCGGAAAAACCCCGGCCCGCTGCTGCGGGCGCGCCGGCACCGCGCCGGCCGCCCGCCGCGTCCCGCATGTATAATCGCGCGCCGCCATGCACGCGCAGACCGCTCCCGAGGACAGCCGGCTGCTCCGCAGCATTCCCGCCGCGCGCGTCGCACTGATCGAGCGCATCGCGCGTGCCAGCGCCGTTCGCGGCCCCCGCAAGCTGCAGGCGCAGCGCTTCCTGCGCGCCTACTTCCACGGCGTCGGCGAAGAGGACCTGGCCGAGCATGCGCCGCGGCACCTGGCGCAGGCGGCGCTCGCTCACCTCGCCTTCGGCGCGCGCCGCGCACCCGGGCGCTCGCTGGTGCGGGTCTTCAATCCGACCGTCGCCGCGGACGGCTTCGAGTCCGGCCACACGCTGGTGCTCACGGTGACGGACGACATGCCGTTCCTGGTCGACTCGCTCGGTATAGCCTTCGGCCGCGCGGAGCTCGCGGTGCACTTCATCGTGCACCCGGTGCTGCAGGTGCGCCGCGACGGCCGCGGACGCCTGATCGACATCGGCGCCAACGGCGCCCAGGCGGCCGGCGCCGAGTCCTGGCAGCTCTACGAGGTCGACCGGGTCACCGACCCGGCGCAGCTCGCACGGCTCGCGCGCGATCTCGAATCGACGCTCGCCGACGTGCGCTGCGTGGTGAGCGACTGGCAGCCGATGCGCGCGCGGGTGCGCGAGATCATCGCGCGGCTGGAGAGCGATCCGCCGCCGCTGCCGGCCGCCGAGGTGGGTGAGGCGCGTCACCTGCTCGACTGGATGGAAGCCCAACACTTCGTGTTCCTCGGCTACCGGCATTACCGCCTCGAGCGCGGGCGCAGCGCAGACCGCCTGGCGCCCGGGCTGCGCTCGGGCCTCGGGGTACTGCGCGCCGACCGCCGCCAGGGAGCGCACGCCCGCGCCAAGCTGCTGCGCGGCGACGTGCGCGCGCGGGCCCGCCGAGCCGAGCTGCTGATCGTCACCAAGGCGAACTCGACCGCAACCGTGCACCGCGGCGAGTACCTCGACTACGTCGGGGTCAAGACCTTCGACGCGCGGGGCCGGGTCGACGGCGAGCACCGCTTCCTCGGGCTGTGGACCTCGACGGCCTATCACGGCAGTCCGCGCGACATCCCGGTCCTGCGGCGCAAGGTCGAGCGCGTCATCGAGCACTTCGGGCTCGACCCCGCGAGCCACGACGGCAAGGCGGTGCTCAACGTGCTCGAGACCTACCCGCGCGACGAGCTGTTCCAGGCGGACGTTCCCGACCTGATCCGCATCGTGCGTGGCGTGGTGAACCTGTACGAGCGCCGCACGGTGCGCCTGCTGGTGCGCCGCGACCCCTATCAGCGCTTCTACTCGTGCCTGGTGTACGTGCCGCGCGACCGCTACAACACCGACGTACGCCAGCGCATCGAGCAGATCGTGCTGCGCGGTTTTGCCGGAACCAGCGTGGAGAGCCAGGCGCAGATCTCCGGCTCGAGCCATGCGCGGCTGCACGTCGTGGTGCGCACCGATCCGCGGCGGCGCCACCAGCCCGATCTCGCCGAGCTCGAGCGGCGCATCGCCGACAGCGCCCTCACCTGGTACGACCGCCTGCGCGATGTCCTGGTCGCGCGGTGCGGGGAAGCCGCCGGACTCGCGCTCGCCGCCCGCTACCGGCACGCCTTGCCACTCGCCTACCAGGACGACGTGGCACCGGGCCAGGTGGTCGGCGACCTCGCGGATCTCGAGGCGCTGCGCGCGGCGCCCGCGGCGCTGCGCCTGAACCTCTACCGCCCGCCCGGCGGGGAGTCGCGGCGCCTGCACCTCAAGATCGTCAAGCGCGGCGAGCCGGTGCCGATCTCCGACATCCTGCCGATGCTGGAGAATTTCGGTCTGCGGGTGATCGCCGAGCGGCCCTACGAGCTCGCCTGGCCGGAGGGCGGCGCCGCCTGGATCCAGGACTTCGAACTCGAGCATCGCGACCGGCTGATCGTCGACATCGCACGGGTGGAAGCCAACTTCCGCGAGGGCTTCGCCGCCGCCTGGAGCGGCGCGGTCGAGAACGACGGCTTCAACCGTCTGCTCATCGGGGCGGATCTCACCGCGCGGCAGATCGTGGTGCTGCGCGCCTGCTGCCGCTACCTGCTGCAGACCGGCGTGCCTTTCAGTCAGGTCTACATGGAGCGCACGCTCGCCGGCAACGCCGCCATCGCCCGCAATCTGGTGCGCCTGTTCGCGGCGCGCTTCGATCCTGCAACGGCGCGGGGCGCGCGGGCCGAGCGCGTCGCCGACGGCCTGGTGACGCAGATCCGCACGGCCCTCGACGGCGTAGCCAGCCTCGATGACGACCGCATCCTGCGTGCTTATCTGCAGCTGGTGCGTGCCACGCTGCGCACCAACTTCTATCAGACCGGACCCGACGGCCGGCCGAAGAGCTACCTGTCCTTCAAGCTCGACCCGGCCATGATCCCCGACCTGCCGCTCCCCAGGCCGCGGTTCGAGATCTTCGTTTACAGCCCGCGCGTCGAGGGCGTGCACCTGCGCATGGGTCACGTGGCGCGCGGCGGGATCCGCTGGTCCGACCGGCGCGAGGACTTCCGTACCGAAGTCCTCGGCCTGATGAAGGCGCAGAACGTCAAGAACACCCTCATCGTTCCCGTGGGCGCCAAGGGCGGCTTCGTTCCCAAGCGCCTGCCCTCCGGCACGCGCGAGGAGATCCAGGCCGAGGTGGTCGCCTGCTACCGGACCTTCATCTGCGGGCTGCTCGATCTCACCGACAACATCGTCGCGGGACGCATCGCGCCCCCGGCCCAGGTGGTGCGCCGCGACGGCGACGACCCTTATCTGGTGGTCGCAGCCGACAAGGGCACGGCCACCTTCTCCGACATCGCCAACGCCATCGCGGCCGAGTACGGCTTCTGGCTCGCCGACGCCTTCGCCTCCGGCGGCTCGGCCGGCTACGACCACAAGAAGATGGGCATCACCGCCCGCGGCGGCTGGGAGTGCGTCAAGCGCCACTTCCGCGAATTGGGACTGGACATCCAGCGCACCGGCTTCACCGTCGCCGGCATCGGCGATATGTCGGGCGACGTGTTCGGCAATGGCATGCTGCTGTCGCGTCACATCCGCCTGGTGGCCGCCTTCGATCACCGCCACATCTTCCTCGACCCGGATCCGGACGCGGCGGCGGGCTTCGCCGAGCGCGCGCGGCTGTTCGCCCTGGCGCGCTCGAGCTGGGACGACTACGACCGGCGCAAGCTGTCGCGCGGCGGCGGCATCTTCCCGCGCTCCGCCAAGTCGATCGCGCTGTCGGCGGAGGCGCGCCGGCTGCTGGCGCTCGAGGCGGCCACGGCGGCGCCCAACGAGATCATCCGCGCGATCCTGCGCACGCCGGTCGACCTGCTGTGGAACGGCGGCATCGGCACCTACGTCAAGGCGAGCGACGAGACCAACGCCGAGGTCGGCGACCGCGGCAACGACGGCGTACGCATCAACGGCCGGGAGCTGCGGGCGAAGGTGGTCGGCGAGGGCGGCAACCTCGGCCTGTCGCAGCGCGGCCGGGTCGAGTACGCGCTCCGCGGCGGGCGCCTCAACACCGATTTCATCGATAATTCCGCCGGCGTCAACACCTCCGACGTCGAGGTGAACATCAAGATCCTGCTCAATCCGCTGGTGGCCGGGCAGCGGCTGACGCGCGGGGAGCGCAACCGGCTGCTCGCGCGCATGACCCGCGAGGTTGCCGCGCTGGTGCTGCGCAACAACTATCTGCAGAGCCAGGCGCTCAGCACCCTCGAGGTGCAGTCCGCCGCGCGCGCACCGGAGTTCCAGCACCTGATCCGCTCGCTGGAGCGCTCCGGGGACCTGAATCGCGCGCTCGAATTCCTGCCGAGCGACGACGAGCTGCTCGAGCGCCGCAAGCGCGGCGTCGGCCTGACGCGTCCGGAGCTCGCGATCCTGCTCGCCTACGGCAAGATCTGGCTCAACAACCACCTGCTGGCTTCCGACGTGCCCGAGGATCCGTATTTCTCGCACGAGCTGCAGCGCTACTTCCCCGTCCCGGTGCAGGAGCGCTTTGCGCGCGCCATCGCGCACCACCGGCTGCGCCGCGAGATCATCGCCACTGCGACCGCCAACAGCCTGGTGAACCGCATGGGGCCCACCTTCGTGTCGCGGGCGCAGGAGGATACCGGCGCCGAGCCGGCGCAGGTGGCGCGCGCCTATACCGCGGCGCGCGAGATCTTCGCCATGCGCGCCGTGTGGGAGCAGATTGAGGCTCTCGACAACAGGGTGCCGGCCAGGCTGCAGTACGAGGCCGCCTTCCAGACGGGCCGCCTGCTGCGGCACGCGACCTACTGGCTGCTCGGCGCGCGCCGCCGCGGCCTGCAGGTCGACGCGGCGGTGCGGGAGTTCCGCGGCGGGGTGCGCCAGCTCGAGACCGACATCGCGGAGCTGCTCGCCGGGACCGAGCTCGAGCGCTTCGCGGAGACGCGCCGGCGCTACGGCGAAGCCGGCCTGCCGCCGCCGCTCGCCGCGCGCATCGCCAGCCTCGAGGCGCTCAACGCCGCGCTCGACATCGTCGAGCTCGCCGCCGCCGAGCGCGCCGGCGTCGCCGAGACCGCGCGCGTGTACTTCGAGGTCGGCAGCCGCACCGGTATCGACTGGCTGCGCGCGCGCATCGAGAGACTCGCCGTCGACGGTCCGTGGCAGGCCATCGCCCGCACCGGGCTGCGGGATGCGGCGCTGCGGGTTCACCGGCGCCTCGCCGAGCGCGTCCTCGCCCGCCGGGAGCGCGGTGCGGCCGCAGCACGCGTCGCCGCGTGGCTGGAGTCGGCCGGCAAGGACCTGACGCAATGGCAGCGGATGCTCACCGACATGCGCGCCGCGGGCGCCGCCGATTTCGCCACGCTCACCGTCGGCGTGGAATCGGTGCGCAGGCTCGCGGGCTGAGCTGCGGACCGGGCGCGCGACAGCGGAGTCCCGCCACGTGCCCGGCAAACTGATCCTCGTCCGCCACGGCCAGAGCACCTGGAACCTCGAGAATCTGTTCACCGGCTGGACCGACGTCGACCTCACCGCGCAGGGGCGCGCCGAGGCCGCG
>DASSQU010000333.1:0-10225 GCA_035702325.1 Steroidobacteraceae bacterium | reverse complement strand
ACCCCGGGGGAGCTCAAGGCGGGCGGCTCCGGACTCACCATCCGCTACGGCTTCACCCGCACACCGTTCGGAGATGCGCTGATCGCCAGCACCGCGCGCGGCGTGTGCCACCTCGGTTTCCCGTCTACCGGCGCCGAGCGTTCGGCGGTCGCGGGGCTGCAGAAGAGCTGGCCGCGCGCGCACCTCGTGCGCGACGAAGCCTGCGCGCGCGAGTGGGCGCTGCGCATCTGGGCAGCCCCTGCGGGGGGCGCCACACCGGTAAAGCTTGCGGTCAAGGGAACCAACTTCCAGCTCAAGGTGTGGCAGGCGCTGCTCGAGGTGGCGCAGGCGCCGACCAGCTACACGGGCGTGGCGCGTGCCGCGGGCCTCGCCGGGGCCGAGCGCGCAGTGGCTAACGCGGTGGGTGCCAACCCCGTCGCCTGGCTCATCCCGTGCCACAACGTGCTGCGCAAGGACGGCACGCTCGGGGGTTATCACTGGGGCGAGGATCGCAAGCGCGCGATGCTCGCGTGGCGGGCACACGACATAATGCGCGCCGACGCGCAGCGGGCTGCTGTGTCGACAGCCAGCCAGCGCGCGACAGCATAAGTATTTGATTTAAATATAATATCTAATCTAGAGCGGGGGCGCGGCGAACCCGGGAGTGGTAGACTATCGGGGTTTCTCCCAGGTACCACTTTCGGTTCAGCCCTTGAGCACGCGAGAGTCCTGAAGGGGCTTGCGCTGCGCAGAGGAGCTATGTCCGCCTCGCCTTACAAACAACTCGAGCAGGAGTTCAAGCGCCTCCACGCCTTCCGCGGAGCGCTCTCCCTGCTGCGCTGGGACGCGGCGGTGATGATGCCCCGGGGCAGCGCCGACGTCCGTGGCGAGCAGCTCGCCGCGCTCGAGACCGAATACCACGCCCTGCTCACCGCGCCGCGCATCCCGCGCCTTCTCGACCGGGCTCAGGCGAACATCCAGGGGCTCGCCGACTGGCAGATCGCGAACCTGCGCGAGATGCGCCGCCAGCGCGACCATGCCATCGCGACCCCGGTCACGCTGGTGGCAAGACTCGCCAAGGCGACCTCGCGCGCCGAATCGCGCTGGCTCGAGGCGCGTGCCCAGGGCAAGTTCGAGGCTTTCGCGCCACACCTGGAGGAGGTGCTTCACCTGGTGCGCGACAAGGCGGCGCTCCTCGGCCAGGCCCTCAATCTCGCCCCGTATGACGCGCTGGTCGACGAGTTCAGCCCCGGCATCACCACCGCCGACATCGACGCCATGTTCAAGGCGCTCTCGCGGCGCCTGCCGTCGCTCATCCGCGAGGCCATCGCGCTGCAGGAGGGCCGGGCACTGCTGCCGCTCGCGGGCAAGTTCCCGGCGGGCAAGCAGCGCGCACTGACCGTGGAGGTCATGAAGGCGGTCGGATTCCCGTTCGATCGCGGCCGCCTCGACGAGAGCGAGCAGCCCTTCACCGAGGGCGTCCCGGGCGACATCCGCGTGACCACGCGCTTCGTCCCCGAGGACCTCTTCTCCGGGCTCCTCGGGGCACTGCACGAGACCGGACACGCGATGTACGACCTCGGGCTGCCGCAGGACTGGCGCGACCAGCCGGTCGGACGCGACCGCGGCATGGCGCTCGAGGAAAGCCAGTCGCTGCTCATCGAAATGATGGTGTGTCGCAGCCGGCCGTTCGTGCGCTACGTGCAGCCGCTCATTGCCAGGCACTTCGGCGTGAGCGGGCCGGAGTGGGACGTCGAGAACATCTACGGGCACCTCACCCGCGTGCAGCGCGGGCCGATCCGGGTCGATGCCGACGAGCTCACCTATCCGCTGCACATCATGTTGCGCTACGAGCTGGAGAAGCAGCTGCTCTCCGGCGAGCTCGCCGTGCGCGATCTCCCGGAGGCCTGGAATGCCGGCATGGAGCAGCGACTCGGCATCCGCCCGGCGAACGACCTGGAAGGCTGCCTGCAGGACATCCACTGGGCGGTCGGCTCCTACGGCTACTTTCCTTCCTACGCCCTCGGCGCGGTGATCGCCGCACAGCTCTACGAGAGCCTGCGCGCCGAAGTGAGCACGCTCGACGAGCAGCTCGGGCGCGGGGAGTTCGCCGGCCTGCTCGGGTGGCTGCGCACCCAGGTGCACGGCCTCGGCGCCAAGGTGCCGGTGCAGGAGCTGCTGCGCGGCGCGACCGGCAAGACGCTGTCGGCCGCTTCCTTCGTCCGCTACGTCGAGGCAAAGTATCTTGAGAGCGCCGCGAGCGTGGCCGCCGCCTGACGGCACGCGTGCACCGGCGACGCACCCGCGAGTGCCCCGGCCCGACGTGACCGCCGCCAAGTCCTCCCGCACCCTCGAGCGTCTGGCAGCGCGGCTGCGCGGCGCGGTCGGGCGGGCGATCGCCGACTTCCGCATGATCGAGGACGGCGACCGCGTCATGGTGTGCATGTCGGGCGGCAAGGATTCCTACACGCTGCTCGACCTGCTGCGCTCGCTGCAGCGCAGTGCACCGGTGCGCTTCGAGCTGCTCGCGGTCAATCTGGACCAGAAGCAGCCCGGCTTCCCCACGGAAGTGCTGCCGCGCTATCTCGCGGCCGAGGGCGTCCCGTACCGGGTCATCGAGCAGGACACCTACAGCGTGGTGAAGCGAGTGGTGCCCGCCGGAAGCACGCTCTGCGGGCTGTGCTCGCGCCTGCGCCGCGGTGCGCTCTACCGGTTCGCCGCCGAGAACGGCATCACCAAGATCGCGCTCGGCCATCACCGCGACGACCTTGTCGAGACCCTGTTCCTCAACCTGTTCTTCGGCGGGCGCCTCAAGGCCATGGCGCCGAAGCTGCTCTCCGACGACGGCCGCCACGTGGTCATCCGCCCGCTCGCTTATGTCGCCGAACGCGACATCGCGCGCTACGCGCGCGGCCGCGGCTTTCCGCTGATCCCCTGCCGGCTGTGCGGCTCGCAGCAAAACCTGCAGCGCGTGGCCGTGCGGCAGATGCTCGCGGCCTGGGAGCGGGAGTTTCCCGGGCGCACCGAGTCGATCTTCTCGGCGCTGCGCCACGTGGAGCCAGGGCATCTCGCCGATACGCGCCGCTTCGATTTCGCCGGCCTCGGCCGGGCACGCACGGCTCGCCCGCTGAGAGCTGCGCCATAATCAAGCAGTGGACGCGACGCCGCTCGAGGTAAGCCCGAAGCTGCCGCTGCCGAACTGCTACTGGGTGCTGCCCGGGCGGCTGCTCGCCGGCGAGTACCCGGGCGGCGCGTCCACGGAGCTGACGCGCGAGCGGCTCCAGCGCCTGCTCGAGGCGGGCGTCGAGTGTTTCTTCGACCTGACGCGCCCCGGCGAGCTCGCTCCCTACCATCCGGAGCTGCCCGTCAGCATCGATCATGTGCGCAAGCCGATCCCCGACCACTCCCTGCCGGAAAAGCGCGAGCACATGGCGGAGATCCTCGACCGCCTGGGCCAGGCGCTGCGCACGCGGCGCACGGTCTACCTGCACTGCCGGGCCGGCATCGGCCGCACCGGCATGGTCGCCGGGTGCCTGCTGGTCGAGCGCGGCCTGGCGGGCGATGCGGCGCTCGGCGAGCTCAATCGGCTCTGGCAGCAGAGCGAGCGGTCGCGGCAGTGGTCGGCGATTCCCGAAACGGCGGAGCAGATCGAGTACGTGCGCGGCTGGACGCCGCGCGCCGACGCCGCTGCGGGCGAGGGCCGCGAGCCCGATCCGCTGCTGGACCCCGAGACTCTGAGCGCGGCGCGCGGCCTGCGCGCACGCTTCCTCGGCGCGCTGCTCGGGCTCGCCGTGGGCGATGCGGCCGCAGCCGCCACCCAGTACCGCCGGCCGGGCCGGTTCGCCCCGGTGGGCGATCTCCTCGGCGGCGGGCCCTTCGATCTGCCGCGCGGCGCCTGGAGCGACGATACGGCGATGGCGCTGTGCCTCGCCGAGAGCCTGCTCGAATGCAACGGCTTCGACGCCCGCGACCAGGCAGCCCGTTACCACCGCTGGCAGCAGCAGGGCTACCTCTCGGCCACCGGCCAGTGCCTCGGCATCACGGCCGCGACCGCCCGGGCGCTCGCACTGGCCAAGTGGCGGCGGCAGGCGTTTTCGGGCTCGCACGACCCGCAGATGCAGGACCCCGAGCCGCTCTCGCGAGTGACCCCGGCGGTCATGTACTTCTTCGCCGACGCCCCGACGGCCGTGGCGCAGGCGGCCGAAGCGGCCCGCACGACCTGCCAGGCGCCGGCCGTGCTGGCAGCCTGCCGCTCGCTCGCCCGGGCCCTGCATGCGGCGCTCTCCGGTCGCTCCCGGGAGCGAATCCTCGAGCAGGGGAGGACGGAATCCACCGCGACCACCCCTGCCGCGCCCGCCGACCCTGCCGGCGGCACCGCGCCGGCGGCGCTGGCGGCTGCGCTCGATGCGTTCGAGCGGACGGCCAACTTCCGTGACGCGGTACTCGCCGCGGCCAACCTCGGAGGCCACTCGGACGTGGTGGCCGGCGCCTGCGGCGCGCTCGCCGGAGCGCACTACACCGCAGACGCCATCCCCGCTTTGTGGCGCAACAGCCTGATGAAACAAGACTTGATTGAAGGCTACGCCGACCGCCTGCTCGCCCACGCGCTGCTCGCCCTCGGCGGCTGAGCCGCGGCGGTGCTCGACGTGCAGACAGCGGCCGAGTGCTTCGGCTAAGCTGCGCAAAAACCGCCGTCCGCAACCCCGCAGCAACCTGAGGACCCATGCCTCCGGCACGCGCCCATCGTGGCCGATCCGCCGCGCGCGTCCGGCACCGCCGCGCCGCGCTGCCGTGGACGCGCCTGCCCGATGAGCAGCTGCTGCGGCTGCGGTTCTGCGACCTGGGGCTCTCGATCCGCGGTCCGCTCGCCGCCCAGGTGCGCCGGCTCTATCGCGACCTCGCGCGGCGGGGCCTGTCGCTGCGCCCGCACGTGTGGCTGTCGGAAGAGTGGTTCTCGCCGGACGGCGTGCCCGGCATCGCGGTGCCGTTCTACCTCGCTCACCCGCGCCTCGAGCGGCTCGAGCGGCGGATCATGCACGAGGTCGAGGGCGGCAACACGCAGCAACTGCTGCGGATCCTGCGCCACGAGGCCGGGCACGCGCTCGACAATGCCTACCGGCTGCGGCGGCGCAAGCGCTGGCGCGAGGCCTTCGGCCATGCCTCGCGCCCGTACCCGGCGCGCTACCGCGCGCGCGCCGGCAGCCGCCGCTACGTGCAGCATCTCGGCGAGTGGTACGCCCAGGCCCACCCGACCGAGGATTTCGCCGAGACCTTCGCCGTGTGGCTTACGCCGCAGTCCGCCTGGCGCAGGAACTACGCCGGCTGGCCGGCGCTGCACAAGCTGCGCGCCGTCGACGAGCTGGTGGCGCAGCTGCGCGCGCGGCGCGCGCCGGTGCGCAACCGCATCCGCATCGAGCCGATCGAGCGCAACACGCGCACACTCGCGCAGCATTACCGCCGCAAGCTGCGCCACAACCGCCTGATCCGCCGCGGGCTCGCCGACGAGCTGCTCAAGCGCGCCTTCACGCCCCAGCGCACCCGCCGCGGCGCGCTGCGGGCGGCGACGCTGCTGCGCGCCGAGCGCCGGCGCCTGACCGCCGCGGTGGCGCGCGCGCTGAACACCGATCGCTACAGCGTGGCGCAGGTGCTGCGCATGCTGATCGAGCGCAGCGAGCGGCTGCACCTGTACGTGCGCGGCCAGCGCCGCGACGCCTGCAGCTACTCGCGCTGGATGCTCGAGCGGCTGACCGGACTTTACTCCCAGAGCGAGACTCCACAGCTGCCGCTATGAGGCGCCTGCGCACGCTCGTCGTGGTGCACGCGAGCCTGGTGCCGCCGGAGAGTCTCGAAGGCCACAGCGAAAAGGACATCGAAGAGTGGCGCACCGAGTTCGACGTCATCAGCACACTGCGCACGCTCGGCCACGACGTGCGCTGCATCGGCGTGCTCGACAGCCTGACGGAGCTGCGCAGCGCGATCGCCGACTGGGAGCCGGACGTCGTCTTCAACCTGCTGGAGGAATTCGACGGCGTCGTCACCTATGACCAGCACGTGGTGGCATTTCTCGAGCTCATGCGTCAGCCCTACACCGGCTGCAATCCGCGCGGCCTGCTGCTGTCGCGCGACAAGTCGCTCTGCAAGCAGCTGCTCGCCTTCCATCGCATCGCCACGCCCCAGTTCGCCGTGTTCCGGCGCGGCGCGCGCTTCCATGTGCCGCGCAAGCTCCGCTTCCCCCTGTTCGTCAAATCCACGGTGGAGGATGCCTCCCTCGGCATCGCCCAGGCCTCGGTGGTGGACGATGCCGCCAAGCTGAAGGACCGCATTGCCTTCGTGCACGAGCAGATCAAGTCCGACGCCCTGGTCGAGGAGTACATCGAGGGCCGCGAGCTGTACGTCGGTGTCATGGGCAACGAGCGTCTCACCCGCCTGCCGGTGTGGGAGATGGTCTTCGGCTCCATGCCGGACTCGCTCGCCGCCATCGCCACGCGCAAGGTGAAATGGGACAAGCGCTACCAGGCGAAGTACGGCATCACGACGCATGCGGCCGCGGACCTTCAACCGCCGGTTCTCGCCGCGCTCGACCGGTTGTCGCGGCGCATCTACCGGGCCCTCGGCATGTCCGGCTATGCTCGCATGGATTTCCGCGTGAATGCCCAGGGTCAGGTCTACGTGCTCGAAGCCAACGCCAACCCCAATCTCGAGGCAGCCGAGGACTTCGCGGAATCGGCCCGCGCCGCGGGCCTGCCCTACGGCGGGCTGCTCGAGCGTCTCATGGACCTCGGGCTCAAGTACCGCGCGCAGTGGCGGGCATCGTATGGCTAGCGCGGCGCGCGGCCTGCCGGTTCTCGCGGCCGGCGCCCTGGCCGCGGGGGCGGCGCTGCTCGGCGCGTGCTCCGATCAGGGGAAGCTGCGCGAGAGCGAGCTCACGCAGCTGCTCGCCTGGCTGCCGGGCGGCTACGAGGGCACCGACCAGACGGGCAGTGGTGCGCGCACCGCGCTGACTGTCACACGCGTCTACACGCCGCGCCTCGGGCATCATGTGCTCTACGCGCAGGAGACGGCCGCCGACGACCCGCGACGCGTCCTCAGCCAGAAGCTCTACAGTTTCGACGTCGAGGACAAGCGCGGCATCGTCGAGACGCTCTACCAGTTCGTCGAGCCGCTGCGCTGGCGCGACGGGCAGCGGAACCCGGAAGTCTTCACCAGCGTGGTCACCGACGACGTGCGGGCCGAGGCCTGCCAGCTGCTGTGGAAGAAGACTCCGGCAGGATTCGTCGCCAGCCACGATCCCGCGGTCTGTCCCGACAGCGGCGCTGCGGCGGCCGCGCCGCAGGCGATCCTCGGCCCAGGCACGCTCACCAGCGGCGAATACCGGTTCCGCAAGAGCCGCTAGTTCGACTGGCGGAAATTGCCTGCGGCAATTTCCGCAGGCCAACCCAAAGGCTGTGTCAACCCCGCGGGCAAAAGGCGTGGCTTTTGCCCGCTTCGTGACGGGCCGGTCGGAGTGCGTGGATGAGCGCGGCTTCAGCCTACCTCGTCGGCGGCGATCGTCCAGGGCTCGTCGCGCGCGGCCTGCAGCCACTCCTGCAGCGCGCCATCCTCGAGGACGCTCGCCATGTACCAGCGGGCGGTGTCGGAGGTGCGGGCGCCGTAGGTGTTGAAGCGCAGCACCACCGGGGCGTACATGGCGTCGGCGATGGTGTACTCGGCGCCGAACAGCCACGGACCGCCCGCGCCGAAGCGGTGCCGGCAGTCGTTCCAGATCTCGTCGATGCGCTCGATGTCGGCGGCCAGCGCCGCCGTCATGGCGGTGCGGCGGTGGCGTGCCCGCGCATTCATGGGCCAGAGCGCGCGCAGGCTCGCGAAGCCCGCATGCATCTCGGCGGCCACCGAGCGGGCGACGGCGCGCGCCTCGCGCGAGCCCGGCCAGCCCTTGCCGGTGAGCTCGGCAGCGTACTCGCAGATGGCCTGCGAGTCCCAGACGCACACGCTCCCGTCGTGCAGCACCGGCACGCGGCCGCTCGGTCCGTGGCGGTCGAGCAGCTCACGCGTGTCGGGCGTGTCGAGCGGCACCAGCACCTCGGTGAACGCCACTCCCAGGTGCTTCAACAGCAGCCACGCCCGCAGCGACCAGGACGAATAGTTCTTGTTGCCGATGACGAGGGTGAGCTGCGCCAAGTGGTAACCTTCGGCGGTGCCGGACGACGTGCGCGCGATCGCTTTCGATCTCGATAATACACTGTGGGACGTGGAGCCGGTGCTGGCGCGGGCCGAGACGCGCCTGCTCGAGTGGCTGCGCGAGCATTGCCCGCGCATACCCGAGCGGGTCTCGATCGAGGACATGCGCAGTGCGCGCGCCCGGCTCGCGCTCGAAGAGCCGCACCGCGCCCACGACGTGACTTACCTGCGCCTCACGGCGCTCGCGCGGCACGCGCGCGAGTGCGGTTACGACGCCGGTGTCGCCGCGCGCGCCTTCGAGGTCTTCCTGGCGGCGCGCTGCCAGGTTGCGGTGCTGCCCGACGTGCGTCCGGCGCTCGTGCGGCTGCGCCGGCGCTTCACCCTGGCGTCTCTCAGCAACGGCAACGCGGACCTGGGGCGCATCGGCCTCAAGGCGGCCTTCGCGGTGTCGCTCAACGCGCGGGAGATCGGAGCCGGCAAGCCCGACCGGCGCTGCTTCGAGCGCCTCGCGAGCGAGCTCGGCATGGCGCCGGCGCAGATCCTCTACGTGGGCGACGACCCACTGCTCGACGTGATCGCGGCGCGACGCGCCGGCTGCCGCGCGGCCTGGATGAACCGTCGCGGGGCATGGTGGCCGGAGGGCCTCCCTCCCCCCGAGCTCGCCGTGAGCGACTGCAGCGAGCTCGCGGCCCGCCTCGGCGCCTGAAGCCCGCGCGCCGCGCCCAGCTCCTGTGACGGAGTTGGCGGATTGCCCGCTTCGCTTCCGTCAGCGCGGCTTGTCAGCACTGTCGGGGAAGTAGTGCCAGGGCTCCACCGCGCGGTTTGCGCTCGATCGGCGCAGCGCGTCACGGAATTACCGCGCCGCTTGGGGGGAACCTGTCATGAAAGGTCGGGTCGTTTGATCAGGGGGGACAGGAGGCGACGGACCATGGGTGAGGATCGAGAGCACGTAGTGCCGGTGGCGAACCTGCGCGAGTACTTCCGCGACTCGCTGCACGGGGCGCTGGCGCGCACCCACCTCGCGGTCGAGGATCAGACCGAGCATTACGTCGTCAACCTGCTCACTCTGTTTGCACGCTCCGAGGCCCTCTACGACGGCGCACCCGGCGCCGGCGGGGCGCGCCTCAAGCCCCTGGTGGTGATGCTGTGCGAGGCGCTCGAGGCGCCGTCACCCGCGGAGCGCAACCGCGCGCTGCAGCGCCTCGGGGACGTGTCGCTGTTCATCGCCGGATTCTTCGCGCGCAGCTTCGCCGCCCGCCTCATCGACATCGACTACCACATCGCGATGGGCGGGCGGGCCTACGGCACACTGGCACGGGCGGTGGCGCGCGGCCGCGGCCGGGTGCTCGCGGCGGTGTTCGCCGAGCTGTCGGACAAATTCCCGGGGCTGGTCGACGCCCTGAACGACATCAGCGAGGCCTCGTACCGCCATTCCGACCGGGACATCCTGCGGCTCTACGAGCTGTGGCTCAAGACCGGCAGCCGGCGCAGCTACGCATTGCTCGAGCGCCTCGGGGTCACCGCGACCGGCGCCGCCGCTGCGAGCCGGCTGGCGCATTGAGCCGATGCTGCTGTCGCGCCTGCAGTCTCTGATCGGGGGCATCTACGACGTAAGCATCGCTTACGACGTTTACGATTTTCTGGTGACCGACCGCGCGCGCCTGCCCCAGGTCGCGCGGGCGGGCGTTGCCGAGGAGGAGCTGATCGTCGCCAAGAGCGCCGAAGGCGCCGAGGTGGGCATGTCGCTGTACCTCGACCCGGCGCTGCTCGGGCGCCTGGCGCGCGCCGATCCGCTCGAGCAGCTGCACACCGGCAACCTCGCCGACTGGTGGACCGCGCTCGAGGGCGTCAGTCACTTCCTGTATCTCGCCTGGAACGCCGGTCACGACCGGCCGGTATCGCTGCTCGAGCTGGAGATGCAGGCGGAAGTCGACAAGTACGTCGCCAGCTACTGGCTGCTGCGGCAGCAGCATCCGCGGCATTTTCCCGCCGAGCTGCACCGCGCGCTGTTCGCGCGCACGCGGGTCGATCCGCGCCTCACGCACGAGCAGCGCGGACTGTACGGCGA
>DASSQU010000332.1:0-2215 GCA_035702325.1 Steroidobacteraceae bacterium | reverse complement strand
ACCCGCTCTATGCCGGCAGGCGGCGCCTGCCCGCCGGCTGCACGCCCGAGCTCGCGGCGGTGCTGGGCGCTTTCCGGCGCCAGGCGCTGCATGCAGCGCGGCTCGCGCTGATCCATCCACTCACCGGGCGCAGCATGCAGTGGGAATCGCCCCTCCCCGCAGACATGCGTGCGCTGGTGGCGGCGCTCGAGGCCGACCGCGCATGACCGCGCCGCGCGCAGCCGCGGGGCTCGAAGTGCTGACACCCGAGTGGCCGGCGCCGGCGGCGGTGCGGGCCGCCTTCACGCTGCGCACCGGCGGCGTCAGCGCCGCGCCGTACGCGACGCTGAATGTCGGTGCCCGCGTCGGGGACGATCCGGCCGCGGTGCTCGAGAATCGCCGGCGCGTGCGCGCACGGCTCAGGCTGCCGGCGGAACCGGCGTGGCTCGAGCAGGTTCACGGCACGCAGGTCGCGGACCTGGACGCCGCGGACGGGGTGCGCCCGGCGAGCGCCGACGCCGTGCTGGCGCGGCACACGGGCCGCGTATGCGCGGTCCAGGTGGCCGACTGCCTGCCAGTGCTGTTCGCGGCCCGGGACGCCTCCGCTGTCGCGGTGGCTCATGCCGGCTGGCGCGGGCTGGCCGCGGGAGTGCTGGAAGCGACTGTCGGGCGGCTCGGGCTCGATCCCGCGATGCTTCTCGCCTGGATGGGACCGGCGATCTCGGCCGCCCACTTCGAGGTGGGCGATGAGGTGCGCGCGGCCTTTCTCGAGCAGGATGCGGGGGCCGCCGGCGCCTTTGCGCCGAACGTGCGGCGGCGCTGGCAATGCGATCTCGTGGCGCTGGCGCGGCGCCGGCTCGCGGCGCTCGGAGTACGGGAGGTCTGCGGGGGCCGCTGGTGTACCTACGCCGACGGCGGGCGTTTCTTCTCATTCCGCCGCGACGGGCGCTGCGGCCGCATGGCGGCGCTCATCTGGCTGGAGTGAGGGGATGCCGCTGCTACTGTGGATCGGACTGTCTGCCGCCGTCGGCGGGATCGCCAGCGCTGCATTCGCCGGGGTATTCCTGTGGGTTTCCGAGGCACGTGCTGCGCGGATTCTGCCGCACTTCGTGAGCTTCGCCACGGGGGCCCTGATCGGCGCGGCGCTGCTCGCGCTGCTGCCGGAGGCGATGGAAGGCGCAGGCGTTGCCGGCGCGCACGCGATCGGGCTCACGCTGGTCGTGGGTCTCGGTGTGTTCTTCGTCATCGAGAAGCTCGTGCTCTGGTGGCACGCCCACTCACAGGACGAGGCTGAAATCGCCGCGCACGGCGGCCACGGTCCTGCCGGCCATGGACACGCCGGGCACCATCACGGGCGCGACCGGGCCTCGGGTGTGCTGGTGCTCATCGGCGACAGCATCCACAACGCACTCGACGGCGTGCTGATCGCCGCCGCGTTTCTCACCGACATTCCGCTCGGAGTCGTCACGACACTCGCCGTTGCCGCTCACGAGGTGCCGCATCGGGTCGGGGACTTCGCCATCCTGGTGCACGCCGGATTCTCGCGCCCGCGCGCGCTGCTGCTGAATCTCGCCACCGGACTCGCCTCGGTGGCGGGTGCGGCCGCGGCGTACTACGGGCTGCGCGGGACGCTGGCGGTGCTCCCCTATGCGCTCGCGTTCGCTGCCGCCGGTTTCCTCTACATCGCGGTGGCGGGACTCATCCCGGGACTCCAACGCCGCGCGGACCCGCGCACCAGCGCCGCCCAGGTGAGTCTGATCGCGCTCGGTGTCGCGGTGATCGCGCTCGCCGAGCGGCTGACTCGCGGCTGAGGTCGAAAGCCCACGTTCTCCGCCTGGCAATGTGAAACACTTCTCGGAATGAGAGTACAACTCGCGGCGTGGATGCCGTGCATCGCTAGCATCTGCAAAGGCGCGACTCTCACGGACCGGACGCATGCTTTTCAAGTGGCTGGATGCTCGCGAGGCGACATACGTTGGCGCTGCGCTCGCCGACGACTTCGTCGTGGAGGCGGGCGAGGGAACACCGGCGGCCGCAGCTCCAGAGGAAGGCAGTCCGGCTCAGGCGCGGCGCCGCGCGCTCGAGAAATACCTGCGCAGGTTTTTCGAGCGGGTCGACCGCGAGGTCCGTTCTCTCCCGCTGAACCTCTTCAAGCGCGCAAGGCTCGCCAACTCCTTCAAGTGGAGACTGTTGGAAAAGGGGGTTGCCCGCGAGCTCGCCGACGACCTCACTCAGA
>DASSQU010000331.1:0-3599 GCA_035702325.1 Steroidobacteraceae bacterium | reverse complement strand
CGACGGTCGCGAGCATGTGGCGCATGGCGTCGACGGCAGCCTGGTCGGCGGCGATCTTGTCGCCAAAGCCGACCCAGCGCGAGGCGGCCAGCGCGGCGGACTCGGTCACACGGACGAGCTCGAGCGCGAGGTTTCGGTCGGGAATCTGGGGCATCGGCCAAGAGGATACCCAGGTGTCCGAAGCGGTGCCCGGCACCGCGAAGCGGTCAGTCCACCGGCCGGATCAGCCGCGTCCCGAGGCCGCTGATGTGCTCCTTGGCCCGCAGCGGCTCGATCCACCGCTGCGGTATGGCCGATGCTCCGAAGCGCGCACCGGCGAGCGCACCGGTCACTGCCGCGTTGGTGTCCGCGTCGCCGCCCAGGTTGGCGGCATCGACAACGGCATGCTCGAAGGACTCCGCTCGCATCACTGCCCAGAACGCCACCCTCAGCGCCGTCAGAACGAACCCGATCTCACGCTGCACCGGCGCCAGCAGCTGCTCGGCGGTCTGCGCGGGGGCCGCGGCCGCGACCTGCCCGCACGGCGACGAGGACTCCGGGGGCCGTCTGTCGAGGATGAATGCGGCAATCGTGAGGTTGAGAAAGACACACGCGTCGCCGGCAAGCGGATCGTGATGGGTGAGCGACGACTCTGCGCGTGAGATCCGCTCGATCGCGCCCGGGTCGTCGCGGTAGCGGACGCCGATCGGCGCCGTGCGCATCAGCGATCCGTTGCCGGCACTGAGACCGCCCGAGCGCTGGTGGTAGTCCGCCGCCGCGGCTCGCGCGTCGGCCGGCGTCCGTGCGCGTGCCAGCGCATGGCTGACGGTGGAGCCGATGTCCTTCGGCGAGGAGCGCGCCCACACCAGGTAGCGGGCGAGCACGTCGTCCTCGTCATACCCGCCCCGCTCGGCCAGGCTGTCGGCCAGCGCCACCGCCATTGCGGTGTCGTCCGTCCACTCGCCGAGCGACCAGATCCGCGACGCGACCATGTCGCGCAAGGGGCCGCCGTAGCGGGCTGTGATCTGATCGGGGTGGCTCCACTCGAGCGCCGCGCCCAGCGCATCGCCGACAGCGAGTCCCAGCATGACGCCGCGGGCACGATCAGCCAGGACAGGCTGGGGTGCGCGCCGCCTCACCTGCAGCACGCCGGGCACCAGTACGTGCTGCGGGCCTGCTCGCCCTGCCGCGCGCTCGCGATGGCCTCGCCGCAGCGGGGACACGGCCGGCCCGTCCCTCGGTAGACGCGCCGCGGCAGCCGTCCGCCGGCCGCGACGCCCTGCGTGAGCATCCGCTGCGCGGTGCGGGCGACCTCGAGCAGGCGGTCGTCCGGAACGACAGTGACCTGGGCGAACGGGTCGAGCCGGCACTCCCACAGCGCCTCGCTCTTGACCACGTTGCCGATGCCGGCAGCGACTCGCTGGTCGAGCAGCGCCTCGCCGACCGGCCTGTCGACGAGACGGATCCGACGCAGAAACTCGCCCTCCTCGAAGCCGTGCAGCAGATCCGGCCCGAGCGCCAGGCGGACGCGGTGCGACGGAACGACGCGCACAAGCCGGCCGCGGATGACCGCGTCGCCCGCCGGCGTGCGCAGCACGTGCCGGCCGCGCCCCTCGCCGGGCGGCGCAAGTCGAACGGCGCCGTGCATCCCGAGGTGCGCGTGCAGCGAGCGACCGTCGTCGCCGTGGACGAGCAGGTGCTTGCCACGCGCCTCCACCCCCGTCACGACTGCTCCTTCGAGCGGGCCGCCCGACACGCGCGTGCCCACGAGCGGCTGCAGCCGGCGAGCAGCAAGCTCGAGCGTGTGCCCCTCAGGCACGCAGCACGACCCGCCGCGGCGCCTGCAGGAACCCGTGAGCGACCAGCAGCCGTTCGGCCTCGGTCCCGCCGACCGGCTCGCCGTCGACCCGCTCGATCGCCAACCGCTTCACCCGCCCGGCATGGACGAAGTCGGCCAGCGCCTCCACGGCCGGTTCGAGCAGCTCGGGATCGATTACCACGAGCCCGCGCCCGCCGCGCTCGACGAACACCGCGAGCCGTCCGCCCACGAGCACGACCCAGGCGCCGGCCGTGCGAGCCAGCTTGCGCGGCGCCTCGGGCCAGGGGATCGCCGCACCGAACGGGTTCGCGGGATCGACCGCGGCCAGCACGGCCGTCGCGCCGCCGGCGCCGGCGGGGTCGCGCACGTCGCGGAGCCGCTCGACCGCAGAAGGAAGCGCGAACTGGGCGCCGCCCAGGCCCTCCACGAAGTAGCCGCGCTGGCAGAGACCGCCCTCCTCCATCAGCCGCAGCTCGCCATACACCGACGCGAAGCCGCCCGGCACGCCCTCCGCCAGCACCGCCGCGCGGGTGACGACGCCGTGGCGGTCGAGCAGCGCCTCGGCCAGCGCCCGTGCGCGCTCGCGCGGCGGCGGCGCCGGCTCGAGCAGGCGCGAGACGAGCGACCAGCGGCCGAGCGCCGCAGGCAGCGCAGCAGTGGGCCGCGCCCGGCGCCGCAGGACGGGCGGCGGCACAGTGCGCAGCGGGATTCGCCCGCCGGAGCGCAGCGGATGCCACGCGTCATTGGTGACGACGCCGGCCCAGACCAGCTCCCACAGCGCGCCGAGCACCGCCCGCTCCGGCTCGCCGGTGAGCTCGACGAGCTCGCGGAAGAACAGGGCGCCACGATCCTGCAACGCCTGTGTGACGGGTGTTGCTACAGAGCCCGGCACCGTTCCGCCACCCCCCTCCCCGCGCGGGTGTAGCAGCGCCGCGTCGTCGCGCAGGTAGAGCGCCACCTTGCCCTCGCCGGCGCCGATCCAGACCGTCTCGCCTGCGGCGCAGAGTGCGTCCAGCATGGCCGGCTGATAGCCGGGCACCCGCACCGGGAGGATGTCCTGCTCCCATGCCGCCACCGGAAGTGCCACGCCGCCGAGCTGCGAGATCACCTCGCGCAGTCGAGCCTCGCCGCGACCCATGTCGCGCCCGACGCCCTGCCAACCGGGCAGGTACCGGGCCAGCGCCTGGGGCTCGACCGGCTCGACCGCCCGGCGCAGCCGCGCGAGCGTGCGCCGGCGCACGCGCCGCAGCACGTCCGGCTCGATCCATTCCCGCGACGCGCCGCCGGGGCGGAACCCGCCCTCGATCAGGGCTCCCTCGGCCGCCAGCCGCCGCAGCTCGCCGGCCACGTCGACGCCCAGCCGTTCGCGCAGCTCAGCTTCGGTGAACGGCCCGTGCCCGCGCGCATGCCGCATGACCAGCCGCTCCAGCGCGTCCGGCACAGGGTCGAGGAAGGCCGCGGGGACGCCCTGCGGGATGACAACGCCGAGCGCATCGCGGTAGAGCCCCGCATCCTCTGCGGCGATCAGCCGCGGACGGCCGTTGATCCGCACCTCGATCGCGCGGCGCTCGCGCACCAGCTGCGGCGCAGATACCGGCCCATCCACAGGCAGGTCGCCGGTTCGGCGCAGGAGGTCGTGCAGCTCGTCGGCGCTGAGAGCGCGGCTGCGGCGCTGCAGCTCCGCCTCGACCTCGTCGATCGCCTCGGCGTCCAGCAGCTCGCGCAGGTCGCCCGCGGCCAGCAGCTCCGCCAGCAACGCGCGGTCGAGCACGAGCGCCTGCGCGCGCCGCTCAGCCAGCGG
>DASSQU010000330.1:0-4174 GCA_035702325.1 Steroidobacteraceae bacterium | reverse complement strand
CCGGCTCGCGATAGGGGTTGTCGGTATGCAGCCCGAGGCCGAGGTCCGAGTAGGCGAGGTTCTCCGGCTGCGGTAGCGAGCGCACCTGGAAAGTCCGCCCATAGTTGGTGTCGGCAATCACGCCGATGAGCGCCATGGCCTCGAGAAACGCCGCTTCCCGGCGGGGCAGGGCGTGCACGAAGGCAATGCCATCCTGCACCAGGCGCGAGAGGAGTCCGAGTCTCACGCCCGCATCCGCGCGCAGCGCGAGCCACTCCGCCCAGGCGAACTCGCGCCGCGCATCGAGCCGTGCGCCCTCGAGCCACAGCCGCCGGCGCAGCTCCACGGGCCGGTCGGCGCCGCCTGCCGCCTGGGCCGCGAGCCAGGCTAGCTCGAAGCGCGCCGGGCGCGGCTCGCTCTCCCACTCGATGTGCACCGCGCCGTTCTCGGCGCGCGCCGCACGGATGCGCGGTTGCGCGGGCAGGTCGGTGATGTCGATGAGCCGCTGGCCGCTGTGGGGATCGCGGTCCTCGCGCAGATTGTCGCGCAGCCACAGGCTCGCGAACTCGCTCACCCCGCCGTGCGTCCATTCGATGGTGAGCGCTTCGGGGGTCGCCGACACGCGGCGCGTCGCGCTGTCAGCCATGCGCCTCGACCCCCGCCGCGGCCGCCCGGATGGTGAGCCGGTGCAGGTACCCGGCCGCGAGCGCCGCCGCCAGGCTCACCAGCGCGAGCGCGGCGAACACCCCGCGCCAGCCGGCGCCCACCGCGAGCCGCGCCATGCTGTCGCCGGCCAGCACGCCGCCGAGGTAGCCCAGCCCGTCGATGATCCCGGACGAGGCGGCGCTCGCCTGCTTGCCGCCGAAGTCGAGCGCAAAGGCCCCGCCGAGATAGGAGTAGGGTCCCAGCAGGCAGAAGCCGACGATGCCGATCGCCGCGAGCGGCAGCACCGCGACCGGGCGGCCCGGTGGCACCGAGGCGAGCAGCGCCAGCGCGGCGGCCGCGGCCCCGAGCCCGATGAACAGCAGCAGCGAGCGGCCGGTGAGCCCGAGGCGATCGCTCGCCCAGCCGGCGAGCAGCACCGAGGCCGCCCCGACGCCCGGAAAGATCGCACTCATGCCGGCCGAATCGCTCAAGCTGTAGCCGAGGTAATCCCGCAGGTAGACGGGTGTCCAGGTGTTGAACGTCTCGCGGATTATCGTGCAGGCAAACGACAGCAGGCAAACCAGCAGGAAGGCGCGGCTGCGCAGCAGCGGCCGCAGCAGCGCGGCGACGCTCGCCGGCCGCGAGTCGGCGGCGCCGAACAGATTGAGCGGGTTCGGCCGCGCCGCGGCATGGCCGGCGGCGGTACGCGACTCGCGCAACCAGCAGAGGTTCGCCAGCAGCGCCACGCCCGCCACCACGCCGGCGAACACGAACAGCGCGCGCCAGCCGTAGCCGTGTGCGATCAGTACGCCCATCTGCTGGCGCGCCACGGCGTCGCCCACCAGGTAGCTGATGCTGAGGATGCCGACGATCGAGCCGTACACCGGGTAGTCGAACCACTTTCCCGACACCTTGATCAGCCCCGCCCAGCCGAGCGACTGGGTGAGACGGTTGCCGAGCCAGGCGCAGGTGAGCAGCGGCGGCGCGGTACTCGCGGCGAACAGCAGCGTGCAGGCTGCGGCGCCGCCGACGCCGATCAGGAAGTTGCGCCGCCCGCCCCAGTAGTCTCCGAGACCGGTGAGGAACAGTTTGCCGAGCGCGTAGGCGAGCACCCCGAGAGAGCTCAGCGAGCCGATGCGCACCAGCGCCTCGGCGTGGCTCAGTCCGTGGCGGCCGAGCTCATCCGCCAGGAGCGGCGTTGCCACCGAGAGGTCCGCCCGGCAGTAGTAACAGGCCGCGTAACCGCCGAACAGCAGCAGCAGGGTACGCACCTGTGCCGAGCGCAGCGACATGGCGCGCGGTGAGGCTTACCGCGGCGCCGCCGGCGGCGCGGCGGCCGGCGGAGATTCGACCGTATCCACCCGGATCGGATCGGTGTAGGCCTTGCGCCCGGCCTTATCCTCGACCACGAGCGCATACCATGCCGGGTTGCGGGTGGAGAGCTCGAAGTCCGCGCGTGCCTCGTGCGGCGCTCCGGCAAAGCTGCGGGTCTCGAGCCGCGCGCCGTTGCCGATGAGCTCGGCACTCGCCAGGCCCGCGACCGAGGCCAGGGCGAAGCCGAGCGTGAAGGCCTCACCCGGCCGCAGCTTGAGTTCGTCGCCGAACTCCACGGACGGGAAAATCAGGGGGCCGTGGCTCACGTAGCCGTGACCCGAGGCGAGCGCCGCGGCGAAGGCACGCGCGCTCGGCGGTCCGTCGAGATGCGCGAAGGTGCGCACCCGGCCGGACTCCTCGTTCCACACGTCGTGGGTATCGGTGCCGCCGCTGAGGTAGTAACGATGAGCGCCGTTCCAGTAGTCCCAGAGCGTGTGCAGTACCTTCGGGTCGTCGTCGGGCACGCTGGCGTTGATCTCGATCAGCTCGAAGCGCGGATCGAAGCCACCCGGCGCCACGTGGCCGGCGAGGCTGGCGAAGTAGCCGAAGGGAATGAAGGGGTGATTCACCTGGATGACGCGCGCTCCCAGCCGCCGCCCTTCGTGCAGGATGGCGGCGATGCCGGCGGTGCTGGTGTCGATCGCCAGAGTCGCGCCGGGGTTCAGTGGCCAGGCATTGAAGTGTCCCCACGAGCTCGAGAGCTCGATCGAGGGAATGAAGGCGACGCCGCGCCGCGCGGCGATGCGCTGCAGCGCGGCGTCGTTCACCGTCGAGTCGTGATCGCTGACGAACAGCAGGTCGAGCCCGGCGGCGAGCTGCGAGCGCGCCACGTACTCCGGCGGCGTGACCGCCTCGGCCTGGTCGGCGTGGTGGTGCAGATCGGCGGCGTACCAGCCGCGCGCCGGCGGGTCGAAGAGCCGCGTGAGCGCGATCTTGCGGCGCACCACCGCCCGCGGCGCGACCTCGACGCTCAGCGCGGCGGCGGGTGCGAGGAAGCCGCCGCCCGAGGACACGCTGAATACGTAACGGCCGGGAGCGATCGGGACGCCGAGGCGGCCTCGCGGTTCGAGCTCGGTGAAGAAAGTGGTGCGGCCGAGAAAGCCGAGTGGCGGCTTGTCACCCTGGGTGATGACGAGCCGCGCATCGAGCGGCCGTCCGGTACGCGCGTCGGACACCGAGAACTCGATACGGCCCGGGCTGCGCAGGTCGGGGAAGTCGTGCGTCTGCCCGGTGCCGGCGCCGACGGTGAGTGCGGCCGGGGCGCTGCGCGAGTAGCCGCGCGCGGTGGCGTACAGCGTGTAGTCCCCGGCGGGCAGTGTCAGCTCGTAGCGCCCGGCGTGACCGAGCGTCCAGGCATAGGGTGCGCCCCGCTTCTCGACCATGACCACCGGCCGGGGGATCGCACCTCGCCCGGCGGCGGCGACGATGCCGTGCACGGTTCCCGCAGCAAGATGGCGGCGCCCGATCTCCTCGCGCAGCACCGGGGCGAGGTCGCCGCTCGCCCCCACCTGCAGCCAGGCGTCGAAGCTGCGGCTCTCGCCGGGCTCGAGAGTGTGCAGCCGGAACAGGTCGCGGGAATCCGAGCCGACCTGATCGAGGTAGGGCGCGTGCAGCGTCACCGTCCAGCCGGCGTCGTAGCCCGAGACGCGGTCGGCGAGCGCGCGGTCCGCCTTGCCGGCGGTGACGCCGGCGAGCCCCGGTACCGGGAAGAGAAATCCACCCTTCGGCCACAGGGTGAATCCCGAGAGCAGCCCGGCGAGGGCGACGCTGCCGCCATTGCTCATGGTGGCATGCAGCGCGATCTGATCGGCGCCGGCGGTGAGCGTGTAGAGCGTCGTGATCGTCACCTGGCCGAAGTCGCGCACCGCACGCAGCACCGCGCGCCCGGGGCCGCGCTCGAGAACCTCGACGCGCTGATAGGTATTGGGCCAGGCGGACCAGTTGTTCGGAATGAAGTCCGCGAACACCACGCAATCGCGCCCGATCTTCCCGTCGCGCACCGGCGCCAGGTCGACGAGCGCACCGCGCGGTACCCCGTAGGGCGCCGGCGACCTGACCGCCAGCGCAAAGGCCAGATGCTCGTTGCTGACGGTGATGTCGCCGGGACGTCTGGCGGCGCCGTTCGGGATCGGAGTCGGGCCGATTAGCACGCGAACTTCGGCGGGGGCGCGCGCGA
>DASSQU010000329.1:0-5995 GCA_035702325.1 Steroidobacteraceae bacterium | reverse complement strand
AGCGAGGCGAGCTGCCGGGCTATCTCGTCGGGATAGACCTCGAGTGCGCTCGCGGCCTGCAGCGCGGTGATGTTGGAGCGCATCTGCGTGGCGAGATGGAACCCGACGAACAGCACGGCTCCCATCACCAGGGTCAGCACGGAGCCGATCCCGGCGGTGACGAATTGGCGGCGGCGTTCGGCGCCGGTGAATGTCATCGGGCGTTCTCCCTACGGCTACTTCGGCAGCTCAAAACGCACCAGGGTCCTCGCCGGCACCTCGACCGCGGTGCCGTCGACGATCATCGGCGCGTAACGCCAGCGCTTCACGGCGCTCACGGCGGCGCGATCGAACACTCCCGCGGGCGTCGATTGCACCACTTCCACGTCGCGCGGCGCACCTTTGGCGTCCACGGTGAAGGAGATGAGCACGCTGCCGGCGATACCCCGCTGCAGCGCAGAGGCCGGGTACTCGGGGGGCTCGGAGCGCACCTGCTTGAGATGGGCCGCGAGGGCGGCCAGGTCGAGGGCGGCCTTGGGCCTGGACTGGCCCAGCTCGCGCACGGCGAGCACGTCTTTCGGGTCCGCACCCCAGTGCTGCGCCTGCGCCAGATCCGGCTCGGCGGACTTGCCGGCGAGCGCCGCCGTCCGCGCGCGCTCGAGCAGCTTGCCGGCGAGCTCGCGGCTCACCGCGCCGAGGGCTGCATTGTTCGGGTCGCTCGACTGCAGCTGCGTCAGGTAGTACGCGGCGCTGTCCTGCGCGGGATCCGTGAGGCGCCCATCGCGCATCCGGTCGCGCGCCAGCCCGGCGAGGCGCTCGGCGTCGGCCTGGGCGGCCTTGGCACGGGCGCCGGCGAGATCCTTCTGGAAGGCGCCGATGTCGGCGGCGGTGGCGCCGAGGCCCCGTGCGGCATTCAGCCACTGGTCCTCGTCGGCGGAATTCCTGGCAAGCGCCGCCTCGCGGGCTTTGCGCAGATAAGCGGCGCCGAGGTCGCGGTGGGCGCGCTCGGTGCTGGCACTCGCGGGGGCGCTGCTGGTGAGCTGACGCAGGTACCAGGCGGCGCTGTCGTTGGCGGGATCGGTGAGATGACCGTCGTGGATGCGCTCCTCGACCAGGCTGGCGAGCCGTTGCACCTTGGCATCCTCCTGGCGGCGGGCGATGTCGGTGCGCCATCGGGCGAGCTGCTCGGGGGGGGCCGCGCGCGAGGCTTCCGCCTGGCGCAGCAGCGCCGCCGCGCGCTCGGGGTTGCCGTCGGCGAGCGCCCTGGAGAGTTCGGCCGCGATGAGCCGCGCGCTCAGGGTGCCGATCCGCGCGTCGGCCGGTACCGCGGACCTGAGGCCCGCGAGCGTCTGCGCCGCCTCGTCCAGGTGGCCGCCGGTCATCGCCTCGTCGAAGCGCCCGGCGAGCACGGTGGCGACACGCCCGAGACCGTCACGGGCCTCGCCGCTGCCAGGGTCGGCCGCGGCAGCGGAGCGATAGTAGAGCAGTGCATTGTCGCCGGGCGGCTCCGTATAGCGCCGCTCCCGCATGGCGAGGCGGGCTTTCTCCAGCAGCTCGTCCACCTTGCCCTGCACGAGCGAGACTTCGACGGCGGGCGTAGCGGCCGGGGTCGCGGGCGCAGAGCCCGGCACCCCGGCGGCCGGAGCTGCCGACGGCACCGAGGGGGTCGGGATTGCGGCATTCGGGGCTGCGGTCGGCGCAGCCGACGTCCCTCCCCGGATGAAATACCAGCCCGCGCCGGCGGCGACCGCGAGCGCAGCCATGACGGCGACCATGATCGGGAGCGCGCGGCTCCGTCCTGCGCCTCCCTCGGCGGGCTCGGCGACCGTGGCGGTCTGCACGCGGAAAGAGCCGATACTGAACTCGGCCTCCAGAGCCTCGGTAGCGTGAGCGTCGGCTTTGCGCGCCGCAGCTTCCTCGAGCACCCCGCTGAAAATCGCCTGGGTCTTGCGCGGGTCGATCGGGGTCGAGAGCACCGCGAACACCCGGGTGCCCTTGACGCTGGCTGCGACCTGCTTTTCGTGCCCCTCCGGAGCGAATACCACCGTCACGGCATGCGGCGCGCGCTTTTCCGCGGCCTCGACTGTGTGGCGCATCTGGTGCTGCTGCCCGCCGTCGGCATCGATCACGAGGACCTGGGTGCGCCGGGTGCTCTTCAGGGATTCGAGCGCCGCCTCGGTGGAGTCGACCGGCCGGATCGCCGCCTGGCCGCCGAGCGCCTGACCGAGCTCGAGCAGGAACTCATCGCGCGTCGTGAGCGCGGTGACGTCGATTGCCGCATGAGCGGACTGATGTCCGGGCGAGCTGCCGGCTGCAGCGGAAGCGTGACTGCGGGGCGAACTGGATGCTGCACTGGCCACAGGCTGCTCTCCACGTCTTACGATCGGTCCATCAGAGAGAAGCGAAGCGATCCTCCGTCCCTTCGTGCGAGGCAGTCGCACCGATGCGCCGACAGGGTACGCAACTCCTCTCACTGGAGGATATGTAGCCTCTATGGCGATGCAATGCGTCAGTTCACAATAACGATAGCCGGCGTCGGCACGGTGCGACGCCGTTGCGCGGATCTCCGCCGGACGACTCGTCCGGCATGCCCCGCGGGAGTCTGCCGTGCCGGGGATAGCCGCGTCCAAGCGTCGGCGCCGCCCGACACCAGTGCACGCGCGGCGGCGGGTGAGCGCCCGACCGGGAGCGGCATTGCTCGCGGTGTCGCGCCCACGGGGGTCGGTCGTGCGCGCCGTGTGGTGTCCCGCCCCGAAGCCGCCAGCCGAGCGCGCCGGGCGCGGCGCTGCGCTTTGCAATCAGCCACTTAAGGACGCCCCTGCCGGCACCGCGCGCCGAAGCGCGGCGCGCCGTAGTGGCGGCACGACCTCGCTTCGGTGAACAATCCCCGGCTGTGACCGTCTTAACGTAATCGGTGCATCAGGATTGGAACGCCATCACTCAATTGTGCGGGTCGTTGGGACTAAGTTGACAAATGTTGACCGGCGTCGCCGGCTGCCAGGCCTCGTGAGCTCATGAGCCCGACGGAGGGAAGGACGATGCGACCGCTCGCTGCTGACCCTGGTTCTCACGGCACCAGTGCCGACTTCATCGATACCCTGAGCTCCTTCAGCCGACTGCACCGCGCGCAGCGCTGGGAAGGCACCTTCGGAGATTTCCTCGCCAACATCCTGCCGGCGAATCCCGCCGCGCTCGCCCGCACCAGCCACGAGTACATCTGGGACATGCTGCGCTGGCACGGTCGCGCCGCGCAGCCGGACGCGGCCGAGAACATGCGGGCACGCGAGCTGTTCAAGCGCGAGCTGTTCGGCATCGACGAGCCGCTGTCGCGCGTCGTCGACTACTTCAAGGCCGCGGCCGCGGGCTCGGACGTCGGCCGGCGCCTGCTGCTGATGCTCGGGCCGCCCTCGGGCGGCAAATCGACCGTGGCGATCCTGCTGAAGCGCGGACTGGAGGAGTACAGCCGCACCGACGAGGGGGCGATCTACGCCATCCGCGGCTCGCCGCTGCGCGAGAATCCGCTCAACCTGATTCCGACCAGCCTGCGCGCCGAGTTCCGCGACCGCTACGGCGTGCACGTCCAGGGGGAGTTGTCCCCATGGGCGCGCGACTTCGTCGAGCGCGAGTTCGAGGGCGACTTCGTGCGCGTGCCGGTCGAGCGGGTATTCCTCGCCGAGGCCTCACGGGTCGGCATCGGCACCTACGCTCCGCACGACCCGACCACGGCGGACATCGCCGATCTGGTCGGCTCGGTGGATCTCGCCAAGGTCGCGCAGATCGGCGACGAGGGCGATCCACGCGCCTGGTCGTGGTCGGGAGCGGTGTACGCCGCGAGCCGCGGCATGCTCGAGATGATCGAGATCCTCAAGGTGAAGCGCGAGTTTCTCTACCTGCTGCTCACCCTTACTCAGGAGAAGAACGTCAAGGTATCGCGCTTCCCGCTGATCCACCTCGACGAGACCATCCTGGCGCACACCAATCTCGCCGAGTTCCACAAGTTCCTGCAGGAGAAGGAGAACGAGGCGCTGCTCGATCGCATGGTGATCATCAAGATCCCCTATGCGCTCTCCTATCGCGACGAGGCGCGCATCTACCAGAAGCTGGTCGCGGGCGCGCCCGCGTTCCGCAACGTGCACCTCGACCCGCACGTGCTCAACCTGGCTGCGGTATTCGGCATCCTCACGCGGCTCGCCAAGCCCGAGCGCGAAGGGCTCGATCTGCCGAAGAAGCTGCGCCTGTACGCGGGCGAGGCGGTCGAGGGCATGCCCGAAACCGAGGGGGGGCGGCTGCGCGCCGAGACTCCCGACGAAGGCATGACGGGAGTCAGCCCGCGCTTCGTGATCAACGCGATCTCGAACGCCATCACCCGCGGCAACACTCACAGCCTCACCAGCATGGAGCTGCTGCTCGCGCTCAAGGACGGCATCGAGAGCGACGCGCGCATGGACGCCAAGCAGAAGAAAGCCTGGATCGATCACCTGGTGACCGCGCGCAAGGAGTTCTACAACCGCTGGGTCAAGGAGGACGTACATCGGGCGATGTTCGCCTCCTTCGAGGAAGAGGCGCAGCAGCTGCTCGAGAAGTATCTGGACGAGGTCGAGGCGTCCCTCGATCACCGTCAGGTCACCGATCCGATCACCGGCGAGAGCCGCCCGGCGGATGAGCGCTTCCTGCGCTCGGTCGAGGAAAAGATCAAGGTCTCCGATTCCGGCAAGCTGTCGTTCCGCCAGGAAGTGGTGCGCAAGGCGATGGTGGCCTTCAAGGCCGGCGAGAAGTTCAAGCTCGCGAGTCACGCGCGCATGCGCGAGGCGATCGAGCAATACCTGTTCGAGGAGCGCCGCGACGTGCTGCGTCTGGTGACCTCGACGGCGCGGCCCGACGATGAGGCGCGCCAGAAGATCTCGGTGGTGCAGCAGCGCCTCGTCACCGAGTACGGCTACGACGAGCACAGCGCCAAGGAGGCCTTGAGCTACGTCACCACGCTGCTCGCGCAGGAGTAGCGGCGGCGCCCGAAAAGGAGTAGCAGTACAACATGGGTCAGGACGACGGCAAGAGCGGCGGGCAGCCCCCGCTCAGCGCCGCGAAATGGTACGAGCTGTTTTCGCGCGGCGCCCGCGACTGGCTTCGCCATGACGAAAAGGTGCGCGAAGCGGTGCGCACCCACCTGCCGGAGATCATCGCCGGCGGCGAGGTGATCAACGACGGCGCGCGCACGGTGCGCGTCCCGGTACGGCTGCTCGAGCACTATCACTTCCGGCTGCGACGCGCCGAGGAGGCCCAGGGAGCCGGCCAGGGCAAGGCCAAGCCCGGCGACGTGTTCTCCGATCCCGCGCGCGAGCAGGGACCGGGCGGCAAGGGTCCCGGCGGGCGCGAGGAAGGCGAGGTGCAGCTGCTGCTCGAGTTCAAGGTCGACGACATCGTCGACTGGCTGTGGGAGGAGATGCAGCTGCCGAACCTCAAGGCGCGGGTCGGTCCGTCCGAAGAGACCGACTGGACGCGCGAGGGCTGGGACCGGCGCGGCGCCCGCTCACGGCTCGACCGGCGCCGCTCCTTCAAGGAGCTGGTGAAGCGCCGCGGCGCTCCCGGCGCCACCCCGACCTTCACCGACGAGGACTTGCGCTTCCGGCAGCTGGCGCGGCGGCGCCAGCCGGCGGTGCATGCCGTAGTGTTCTTCATGCTGGACGTCTCCGGCAGCATGTCCGACCGCGACCGCAAGCTCGCCAAGACCTTCTTCTTCTGGGTGGTGCAGGGACTGCGGCGCGAGTACCGCTCGCTCGAGACGCTGTTCGTCGCCCACACCACCGAAGCCTGGGAATTCAACGAGCCGGAGTTCTTCCAGGTGAGCGGCACCGGCGGCACCGTCGCCTCCACCGGCTTCCTCAAGGTGCGCGAGATCATCGACGCACGCTACAACCCCGGCCGCTGCAACATCTACCTCTTCTACGCCTCCGACGGCGACAACTCGGTGAGCGACGCCGCGGATGCCCGCAGCGCGCTCGCCGCGATCGCCGCGGAC
>DASSQU010000328.1:0-3943 GCA_035702325.1 Steroidobacteraceae bacterium | reverse complement strand
CGGCGCATGGAATTCACGCCCGGGCAGCGCGAGCAGCAGCAGCTCGCGGCGCGCAACCCCGCGCTGCGCGCCGCGGCGAACGGCGGCCATCCGGCGATCGCAGCCACGCCGCGTCCGGGTGTGTTCGCCGGCCGCGGGGTGGTCGCCGCACGCGAGGCGCGGCCGCTGCCCGCCGAGCGTCCGCTGAACGCACGCGGCGCGGCTGCGCGCCCGACCGAGCGCGGAGGCTTTGCGCAGGAGCGCCGCAGCCCGCCGCAGGAGCGTGCCTTTGCGCCGCAGCGTGCCAATCCGCAGGAGCGGGCCTTTGCGCCGCAGCGTCCCAACCCGCAGGAGCGGGCCTTTGCGCCGCAGCCGCGCGCCATCGCGCCGGAGCGCGGCTTGACGCCGCAGGGACGCGGCGGCTATGCCGAGCCGCGAGGCGGTGGCGGGCCGCCGCGCGGCGGCTTCGAGCCACGCGGCCAGGCGGAGCGCCGAGCCGAGCCCGCCCGCCCGGCGCCCCGTGGCAACGAGCGCGAGGGGCGGGGCGAGGAGCGCCAGCACTGACCGCGGCAGCGGGTATTCCGGCCCGTCGGGCCGGGCGGGAGAACGGGGCCGCCGGCGGGGCGGCCTCGTCTTTTGGGCCCCGCGCCCCGGCGCGCCGCGGGCAGCTACAGCACGCGGCGCAGCCAGGCGGCGATGTCGGCCACTTCCTGCGGGCAGACGCTGTGCGGCATGCTGTAGGCATGCCACTCGATCGCATGGCCATTCGCCTCGAGCAGCGCGCGCGCGTGCTCGCCGAGGAGCGGCGGTACGGTGGCATCCTGCAGGCCGTGCGCCAGGAAGATCGGCGTCTGCAGGTTCGCCGTATCGCGCTCGGCGGCGAAGCGGTCGGCGAGCAGCATGTAGCAGGAGAGGCCCATGAGGCCGGCGAGCTTGTAGGGATAGCGTGTGCCGGTGAACAGCGCCATCGCGCCGCCCTGGGAGAAGCCCGCGAGCACGATGCGGTCGCTCGGGATGCCGCGCTCGTTCTCGCGGCGGATGAGCCCTTCGATCACGGCCTGTGAGGCGCGGATCCCCGCTTCATCCTCCGGCCCGCGCCGCTCGAAGCTCACGATGTCGTACCAGGCGCGCATCGCAAAACCGCCGTTGAGCGTCACCGGGCGGATCGGCGCATGCGGGAACACGAACCGCAGCGCCCGCCCGCCCGGCGGCGCGATTTCCGGCACGATCGGCTCGAAATCGTGTCCGTCGGCGCCGAGTCCGTGCAGCCAGATGACCGTGCCGGCGGGGTTGATACCCGTCTCGACTTCGACCGCTTTCACCGACACGCCACGCTCCCACGCTCCGCACGCCCGAGTGCGGCATGTTAGTGCACCGCGCGCGGGTGCGATACCGCGGAGCGGGAACGGCGGGTGAGCACGCGCCGCCGCACCACCCGGCGCGTCTGGCCGCCGCTGCGGCGCGCGGCCCGCCGGCTCCGGCGCTGGCTGCTGCGGCGGGTGCGCCGCGCTCCCCGCTCGCTCCAGGTCGCCCTGCTGCTGATCGCGGCCGCGCTCGCCGCGCTCGCCGTGAACGGCCTGTACCAGCTGGCGCGCAAGCCCACCGAGCTGTTCTTCCCGGTGAGCGGTGCGCTCTACAAGACGCCCGAGGAAACCTGGCGCGACTACGGGCCGCTGTTCCGCCGCTACTCGACCGCGCTCATCACGGCGCCGCTCCTTGCCGCACTCGCCCAGGTGGAAGGCTCCGGCAATCCGCTGGTGCGAACCTACTGGCGATGGTCGTGGGTGCCCCGGCCTTTCGAGGTTTACCGGCCGGCCTCGAGCGCCGTCGGGATGTACCAGATCACCGATGGCACCTTCGCCGCGGCGCGGCACTACTGCATCCATCGTCATCGGCTGGTGCGCGAGGGCCCGTGGAACGACTGGCGCTCGTGCTGGTTCAACGCGCTCTACGCACGCGTCCTGCCGGGTGATGCGGTGGAGCTGACCGCCGCCTACCTCGATCTGGAGGTCACGGAGATCGCGGCGCGCCGGCGCCTCGCGGGCGCGCCGCCCGACGGGATGCGCCATCTCGCGGCGACGGTGCACCTGTGCGGCGCCGCAGCGGCGGACAGTTATGCGCGGCGCGGCCTGCGCTTCGACCCCGGGGAGCGCTGCGGCGATCACGACCCGCGCGCCTACCTGGCGCGCGTGGATGCGATGTACGCGGTGTTTGCGCGCCTCGCCGCTGCCGAGCCGCCGCCGCGCTGAAGCGGCTCAGTGCTCGTGGCCGCCCGCGCCGTGCACGTGGCCGTGGGCGAGCTCCTCGGCGGTCGCGGCGCGAACGGCCGCGACCTCGACCTCGAAGTTGAGATTGTGCCCGGCGAGCGGGTGATTGCCGTCGAGCGTCACGAGGTCCCCGGCGATGCGGGTCACGGTGAGCGGGCGCGAGTCGGCTCCGTCCCCCCCGCGCAGGCGCATCCCGACCCGCAGCTCCGCGATGCCCCGCAGCGTACGCCGGGGAACCTGCTGCACCAGGGCGCGGTCGTACTCGCCGTACGCTTCAGCCGGGGTGATGCGCACGGTGAGGCGGTCGCCGACGCTCCTGCCCGTCAGCTCCCGCTCGAGCCCCGGAATGAGGTTGCCGTGGCCGTGCAGGTAGGCGAGCGGCTCACCCGGGGCCGAGCTGTCGATCACCTTGTCGGCGTCGTCCCGCAGGGTGTAGTGGATGCTGACGACGTCGTCTTTCGCAATGGTCATTGTTGGTTACATGCGGGGGCGAAAAAGCTGCAGCGCCGGGCCGCGAAGCATACCATTGGCGCCCCGTTTCCCAAGGCCGATCCGATGAGACGTGCTTGTCTGTTGCTCCTGGCCGCCACTGCGGCGATGACCACGCTCGCTGCAGCGGCCGGTACCGAGGCCGCGAGGAACTCCGTCATGGCCGACAATCCGTTCTTCTCCCCGAGTCCGCTGTCGTTCGAGCTGCCGCCGTTCGACAGGATCCATGACAGCGACTACGTGCCGGCGTTCGAGACCGGCATGCGTGACGAGCTCAAGGAGGTGGCGGCGATCGCCCGCAACCCCAGGCCGCCGACCTTCGAGAACACCATCGTGGCGCTGGAGCGCTCCGGGCGTCTGCTGCGGCGCGTCGAGCACGTGTTCTCGAACCTCAATGCCTGCAACACCGACCCGGAGATGCAGCGCATCGACACCGAGATGGCGCCGCGCATCACCGCGCACGAGGACGCGATCCTGCTCGATCCGGCGCTCTGGGCCCGGATCGACGCGCTGTATCGCCAGCGCGCCAGCCTGCATCTCGATCCCGAGTCGCTCGAGCTGCTGACGCGCTACCACACGCGTTTCGTGCGTGCGGGCGCGCGGCTGGCGGCGCCGGACAAGAAGCGGCTGCGCTCGATCAACGAGCAGCTCTCCTCGCTCACCACCCGCTTCCGGCAGAACGTGCTCAAGGCAACGGCCGACGCGGCTGTCGTCGTCGATGACGTGGGCGAGCTCGACGGCCTCACCCCGGTGCAGATCGGCGCGCTGGCGCAGGCGGCGGCGACGCGCGGTCTCAAGGGCAAGTGGCTGATCACACTACAGAACACCACCCAGCAACCGCTGCTCGCGAGCCTGCGGAACCGCTCGCTGCGCGAGCGGCTCTTCCGGGCCTCGGTCCATCGGGGCCTGAGCGCGCCGACCGACAACACGGTGGTGATCGCCCAGATCGTCAAGCTGCGCGCCGAGCGTGCCGTGCTCCTCGGCTACCCGGACCACGCCGCCTATGTGCTCGAAGACGAATCCGCCGGCAGTCCGGCGGCGGTGCTCGACATGATCCGCCAGGTGGCTCCCGCGGCAGTGGCGCGGGCGCACCAGGAGGCCGGCGAGATCCAGAAGCTGATCGATGCGCAGTCGGCCGCGCACGGTGTGCCGTCCTTCAGGCTCGAGCCCTGGGACTGGTCGTTCTACGCCGAGCAGGTGCGCAAGGC
>DASSQU010000327.1:0-2401 GCA_035702325.1 Steroidobacteraceae bacterium | reverse complement strand
ATTGTCGGACATGGCTCCCCAGCCGAGTGCGAGATCTTCGGGTATGAGATCGGCCAGCTGGTCGAAGCGGTAGTCCTCCCGACCGAGAATGCGCGCGGTGATCTCGTAATGCGCGCGCGCTGTGAGCCGCCACTGACCCAGCACCGTTACCCGTGGCGCCTCGATATCTGTCTGCCTTGGGTCATCCGGGGCGATCGCACCGTCTGCGGGATGCACGGGGCGCAGTCGCCAGTTTTCATACCCCTGCCATAACCCTGCAACTGCCAAGGCAATGAGAAGAATGCGGCGCAATGGCATGCCTGGGTATTGTTCCAGCACGGCGCGCCACACCGCCGTGGCACAGGTCGAGGGCCGAACGGCGCGAAGCGTGAGTCGCGTCGCACGCTCGAGCAGCGCGGGTCAGTTTCTTACCAGCACTGGCGTCGCGGGATTCACCTGAGCTGCAGCACCGGCCGGGCGGTGCAGGTGAAATTGAGGGTGCTGGTCTGCTCGCCCTTGGGGCTCACTCCGGGCTTGTCTTCGAAGCTTTCGATCGCCGCCGTTTGCCGGGACTTTCCGCAGAACTCGTTCGCTTGCGCAATTGTCTCCTCGCGGCTACCGGTATAACCACCCCAGTTGGCGCTTGCAGTCACGGCATGCTTGCCGTTGCCGAGGTCCTGGACATGGCTGGTGTGAGCGCAACCGCCAAGCAGCAGCGCGCTCATGAGGATGGCCATTTTCATCCCGCTCACCTCCTTGCGTGTCCGCAGCGACGATACACCACGGCTGCCTTATTGGACTCGAAGTCTTGGTATCGGCCTGTGCCGCCACGCCGCCGTGTTCACTTGTTCTGCGGCGCCTTGCCGATCGATGCGGGCCGCATTGTGGCCCCGAGCACCCGGGGCTGTCATCCGCGAACGCAGGCGAGACCAATGGATCCCGATTGCGTGCGGTATGCACGGCCGGACCGCAGGCTGCGTGTGAACGGGCTCACGGTTGGTGAGTGAACCGCACCGCAGAATGCCTGCCTGGCAGATCTGCACGCATACGGTACCGGTCATGACAATGATGCAACTGATCATCGGCGCCGCGCTCGGCTTCGTCGTGGCCCAGAGCGGGCTGTATGGCATCAGACACTCCCTGGGCTGGCTGCAGCGCGAGGAGGTCAGCACGCGTGTGCGGACGCTGCCCGGGCATGTCATCGTCGGCGGGTTCATCCGCTACGCGGCTCCGATCGGCGCAACTGCCGCTCTCATCACTCTCGCTGTCTGGGGGGTGGGCGACTACCTTGCCGCCAGGACCGCGCGCGACGCCACACTCGCCAACGCGCTCGATTCCGCCGCCTCTGCCGGCACGGCGCAGGTGCAGGGCTCGGCGGATGAGTCCAGTGTGGCCAGTGCGTCCGCCCCGTCCGAGTCGGCCAGCTCGATCCAGTCCGAGGGCGTCGACCCTTACGCCGATCCGGACTACAAGGTACATCGGCGCGTCCACCGGACGGGCAGCCCGGTGACTCTCAAGGAGACGCTGCTGCAACGCTCGGAAGCCAAGGCCCGCTCCGAGCTGCTGCAGGACATGCAGCAACACGCGGCCCGCTCGCAATACGACTGCGAGGCCGCCGACCGCGCAGCGCGCTACCTCAAGGCGGGCCTGGATGTGTGGGGTTTTGGCGCCTGGCAGCTCAAGTATTTCCCGGTGGAGGGCTACAAAGGCGCGACGCTCGGCGGGTGCAAGGACATTCCGAACGTCGTCGATCCCTCGCAGCTCAACCTGCAATCCACCGTTGCCCAGGAGAACCACTCCTGAGCGCGACTCGGTGGCGCGCGTCTGCTACGCCGCGCTAGTAAATCAATGGGATCCTCGCGGCGAGCGAGGCGTCCAGCGCCGCGTCGAGCTTCTGATCGATCTGGAAGAAGCGCGCGGTCGTGCGGGCCGAAAGCTCCTTGTTGAACTTCTTCGCATAGTCTTCCTTGAGCTCGGTCCGCTCCTTGTCGATGTCGAGAGCTTCCTTGAGGAGCCGGTGCCCCTCGTCCTCGCTCATGGAGGTGCGGTTGGCCGCGTAGTCGGTGATGAGCTTCACGCGCCGGTCGCCGAGCTTGCTCATGTCCGCACGATATTGATCGTAGATCGGCCAGAAGCGCGCGGCTTCGCTCTCAGTGAGCAGCATGTTCGCCTTCACGATCGCGCGGCGGTCCTTGCCGACTTCCTGCCGCAGCATCTGGATGGCGGGCTCCAGATCGCTGAACTTTTCATTTACGACCGGCTTGTCTGCGGCGAGCGCGAATGCTGGAGCGAGCAGCGCGCAGAGCGCGCCAGTGCGAAGGTACGGAAGAATTCTCACGTCGGCTCTCCTTGGACCAGGGCGAACAGAACGGCCACACCGTCAACTCGTGAGTTCTTTTTTTACCTCCGCGCCACGAGCGCG
>DASSQU010000326.1:0-4920 GCA_035702325.1 Steroidobacteraceae bacterium | reverse complement strand
GGACACCATGTACGAGCTCCCCTCGATGCGCAACGTGTCCCGGATCGTGATCGACGAGACCGTGATCGAGGGGCAGACCAAGCCCTACATCGTCTACGGCGCCGACGACGGGCGGCTCGCGAGCGTCGACGAGCCGCGGCGCGCCTCGGGCTCGAACCACCACTGAAGAGCCCCGCCGGGGCGCTCCCTCCGCGGGGGGATTTACCGCCCCGTGAGCTGCGTCACCCTTGAAACGCGCAGCCTTAGCCCTAATTCCCGCTACACTACGGCTTACCACCGCCGTCGGCCGTGGGATCTGACAGACCCCCGGCGGCGCCGCATCCGCCATCGAGGGCTTGAGCGTGTCCGAACCGACCACTCCGACGACCCCGGACCCCACCGCGATCCAGAACGTTCCCGTGCTGCCGCTGCGGGACGTCGTGGTCTATCCGCACATGGTGATTCCGCTGTTCGTCGGGCGCGAGAAGTCCATCCAGGCGCTGGATGTCGCCATGCGCACCGACAAGCGCATCATGCTGGTCGCGCAGAAGCAGGCCGACGTCGACGATCCGAAGGCGGACGACCTGTACCGTATCGCCACCGTTGCGACCATCCTGCAGCTCCTCAAGCTCCCCGACGGCACCGTCAAGGTGCTGGTCGAAGGGATCGACCGCGCGCGCATCGAGAAGCTCCATGCCGGGGAGTACTACGCCTCCGATGCGACGCTGCTGCCGGACGCCGAGTCCTACGACGAGAAAGAGATGGACGTGCTCGGGCGCTCGGTCATCTCGCAGTTCGAGCAGTACGTGAAGCTCAACAAGAAAGTACCGCCCGAGGTGCTGACCGCGCTCGCCGGCATCGAGCACGCCGGGCGCCTGGCCGATACCGTGGCGGCGCACATGTCGCTCAAGCTCGCCGAGAAGCAGAAGGTTCTCGAGATCCTCGACGTGCGCAAGCGCCTCGAGCACATCCTGGTCGCCATCGAGGGCGAGATGGACGTGCTGCAGATCGAGAAGCGCATCCGCGGCCGCGTCAAGGCGCAGATGGAGAAGAGCCAGCGCGAGTACTACCTCAACGAGCAGATGAAGGCGATCCAGAAAGAGCTCGGCGAGATGGACGAGGGCGGCAACGAGATCTCGGAGCTCGAGCAGAAGATCGCCAAGGCGGGCATGCCCAAGGAAGCACGCGACAAGGCGGCGAGCGAGCTCAACAAGCTCAAGATGATGTCGCCCATGTCGGCGGAAGCCACCGTGGTGCGCAACTACATCGACTGGCTGGTGAAGGTGCCGTGGAAGAAGCGCACCCGCGTCATCAAGGACATCGCCCGCGCCCAGAAGGTGCTGGACGAGGACCACTACGGGCTGGAGAAGGTCAAAGAGCGCATCGTCGAGTACCTCGCCGTGCAGCAGCGGGTCGACAAGCTCAAGGGGCCGATCCTCTGCCTCGTGGGTCCCCCGGGCGTCGGCAAGACCTCGCTCGGCCAGAGCATCGCGCGGGCCACCAACCGCAAGTTCGTGCGCATGTCCTTAGGGGGCGTGCGCGATGAGGCGGAGATCCGCGGCCACCGCCGCACCTACATCGGCTCGATGCCGGGCAAGATCGTGCAGAACATGGCGAAGGCGGGGGTCCACAACCCGCTCTTCCTGCTGGACGAAGTCGACAAGATGTCGATGGACTTCCGCGGCGATCCCTCGTCCGCGCTGCTCGAGGTGCTCGACCCCGAGCAGAACTCGACCTTCAACGACCACTACCTCGAGGTCGACCTCGATCTCTCGGGCGTCATGTTCGTGTGCACCGCGAACAGCCTGAACATCCCGCCGCCGCTCCTCGACCGCATGGAGGTGATCCGCCTCCCCGGCTACACCGAGGACGAGAAGATGAACATCGCGCGGCGCTATCTGGTGCCGAAGCAGATGAAGAGCAATGGACTCAAGCCCGACGAGCTCAAGGTCTCGGACGGTGCGCTGCTCGACATCGTGCGCTTCTACACGCGCGAGGCGGGCGTGCGTAACCTCGAGCGCGAGATCGCCAAGATCGCCCGCAAGGCGGTCAAGCAGATGCTGCTGCACAAGCGGGACCAGAAGTCGGTGGCGGTCGCGCCGCGCAACCTCGACAAGTTCCTGGGCGTGCGCCGTTTCCGCTACGGCAAGGCCGAGGACATGAACCGCGTCGGCCAGGTCACGGGACTCGCGTGGACGGAAGTCGGCGGCGAGCTCCTCACGATCGAGGCCGCGGTGGTCCCGGGCAAGGGCAAGCTCCAGCACACCGGGCAGCTCGGTGAAGTCATGCAGGAGTCGATCCAGGCCGCCATGACGGTGGTGCGAAGCCGCGCCCAGGGCCTGGGACTCGAGCCCGAGTTCTACCAGAAGCACGACGTGCACCTGCACATCCCCGAGGGCGCCACCCCGAAAGACGGTCCGAGCGCCGGCATCGGCATGTGCACCGCGCTCGTCTCGGCGCTCACCAAGATCCCGGTGCGCTCGGACGTGGCGATGACCGGGGAGATCACGCTGCGCGGCGAAGTACTGCCGATCGGCGGACTGAAGGAGAAGCTCCTCGCGGCGCACCGCGGCGGCATCCGCACCGTGCTCATTCCGGACGAGAACGAGAAGGACCTGGTCGAGATCCCGGACAACATCAAGGGCAATCTCGAGATCAAGGCGGTGAAGTGGATCGACGAGGTCTTGAGCGTCGCGCTCACCCGCGAGCCCATGCCGCAGCAGCCGGGCGATGCGCCCCCGGCGGAAGCCACGGCGGCGGTCGCGGCGGCGGTGGCCGACGAGAAGCGCGGCCGGCGCATCGGCCGGCGCCTCAAGCAGGTGGTGCCGCCCGCGCATTAAGTCGCACGCGCGGCCGCGCCGCCTCCGGTCAGTTTGGAATCTTGAGCAGCAGCTCTTCGAGCGCGTAGAGCGTCTTCTGGGGAAAGCGTTCGAGCGGGTAGTACTTGCCGAGGACCGCGAGCGCCTGCTCGTACGAGCGCACATCGAGGTGCCGCAGCAGGTACCGCACGTCCTCTTCATCGTGGAACTCCGCTCCGATTCGCATCGCGAGGCATTTCATCGCGAGCAGGTACTGCGGCTGGGCCACCATGACGCGCAAGTGGTCGAGCTCGAGAAAGGGCGCGAAGTCTCCCGCGGCGCTCAGGTATCCCTTCACCGCATCGTTGAGCCAGTCCGCAGCAAGGCCAGCTTTAGCCGCTGCGCGTGCCGCGGCCTTGCGAACCTCGGCGGCGGGGCGAAAGCAGCCGTCCACGTCGGCGGTCGAGGACCGTGCGTCGTACGCGAGACACATGACGGCACCCCCCACGAGGTACAGCTCGCCCCGCGCGCGTGACTGGCGCAACTCCTCGTTGAGGAGCTCGAACAGACGGCGAATATCCGCCTTGGTGAGCGGGGGCATCGTCCGTCAGACCCGGTCGCCGAGACTCGCGTCGATGAAGATATTCCGACGTCGAAACGGAGCAGGAGAATGCGTCAGAAGGTGCAGCCGCAACCCCTGCAGCGCAGAGCCGAAAGCCGGCGTATCAAGAGGCTCGATCGCGCGCACCCAGGCAGGCAGCGGGAGGCCGCGCCTGGCGCACGCCGCCTCCACCATCGCGGCGAGGTAATTCGCCGTAAACGGCGCGAGCTCCACGGCGGGCTCGGAGGCTGTGGCATCCCGCAGCTCGCTGGCGGTGAGCTTAGTCAGCAGGGAATTGATCTCAGCGAATGCAAAGGAGGGTGCATCGGGTCCGGCGAGTGCCGTGACAGACTCCTGGAATTCCTGCGCCGCCCTGCAGAGCACGCGACTCAAAACGTACGCGGACATGTCCATCCGCGCCCGCTCGGCGGCGGCTCGGATCGCCGATTTCTGTTGCTCCGACACCCGGATCTGAAGCTGCGAATGCTTGGCTGTTTTCTGCATGCCATGTCAGCATGCCCGGGACCGTAAAGAGTGTCAATACATGCGTATTGACTCTCGATCTCTCTATCCCTGTCGGAGAGCGCAGTGCGCCTCCCGGACCGCTCGTAGACTAAACTGCGCGCCCGGGGGCCATTTAAGGTACGGGTGCTTAGCTCAGCTGGTAGAGCGTCGCCCTTACAAGGCGAAGGTCGGCGGTTCGAGACCGTCAGCACCCACCAATCAAATCAATCTCTTACACGCCCCCCGCTTCATCCGGTCAGCCGCAGCACTGTCATTGCGGGACTTTTGCGGGACTTTTGCACCCGGTTGGCGGCATCCAGCAGGTTCCGCAACTCTGCCGCACTGTAGTCCGTCGTGACCCGCGTCGAGCGGTGGCCTAAGAGGTCCTGGCGGTCCTCAAAGGACACGCCCGCTGCCCGCAGGCGTCGGCCATACGTGTGGCGCAGGTCGTGCACCCGGACCCTCCTGAAGCCCTCCGGAGCCTCCCTGCCGAGCTCCTGCGCATACCGGGCCGCAGCCCGCCGCCGGGCCAGAATCCACCCGGAGTTGCGGAAGTGCCCGACCCGGTCCCGCTCACCCTCGCGGTTCTGCCACGTGAAGACGTACACGGGGTGCTCCCCACGGACTTCTTCGAGCACTGACTGGGCCGCGTCGTTCAGGATGACGACCCGCGCCTGCCGGTTCTTGACCCGTGTCGCCGGCAGCACAAACACGCTCCGCTTGATCTCGGATGTGTCCAGTTCCGGCACCCGCTGCTCCCAGCCCCATTGCAGACTGCACAGCTCCTGGTCCCGCAGCCCCGTGTTCACATCGAACAAGGCCATCCTTTGCAGATGCGGGGCCAGCTCCGAGAAGAGCAGCTGCTGCTCGTCCCAGTCGAGCGGATAGGCCTTGCGGGCCCTCGGGTCCGACTCGAGCTGAATGAGCGGCGCTGAGGCCAGCCAGGTCAGGTTGGAGTCCTCTTCCCGCCACACCGTCGCGGCGAGTCTCAGCACTCGCCTCGCCACGCCGATGTTGCGGTTCAAGGTGCTCATCGCC
>DASSQU010000325.1:0-3952 GCA_035702325.1 Steroidobacteraceae bacterium | reverse complement strand
GGGCAAGCGCCCGCGGGCGGCACGCGGGTGTGAGCTGCGAGATCGAGGAGCCCTGTTGAACGCCTACGTCGTCCCGCTCGAGCAGCTCACCATGCGCGACGTCGGCAGGGTCGGCGGCAAGAACGCCTCGCTCGGGGAAATGATCGGCGCCCTGGCGCGACTCGGGGTGCGGGTGCCCGGCGGTTTCGCGACCACCGCGCACGCCTATCGCGAGTTCCTCGCACAGGGCGGACTCGACGCGCGCATCCGCGCCGAGCTCGCCGCCCTCGACGTCGACGACGTGGCGCGGCTCGCGGCTACCGGGGCGCGCATCCGCGAGTGGATCCGCGCCACGCCGCTGCCGCCGGCGCTGACCGCGGCGGTGCGGGATGAGCTCGGGCGCTTCGGCACCGGGCCGCAGAGCGCGGTTGCGGTGCGCTCCTCGGCCACTGCCGAGGATCTGCCCGAAGCCTCGTTCGCCGGCCAGCAGGAGACCTTCCTCAACGTACGCGGCGAGGCGGAAGTGCTCGCGGCCGTGCACGCGGTGTTCGCCTCGCTCTACAACGACCGCGCCATCTCCTACCGCGTGCACCAGGGCTTCGATCACGCTGCGGTGGCGCTGTCGGCCGGCGTGCAGCACATGGTGCGCAGCGACCTCGGAGCCAGCGGCGTCATGTTCACGCTCGACACCGATTCGGGCTTCCGCCAGGTGGTGTTCATCACGGCCGCCTGGGGACTCGGTGAGACGGTGGTGCAGGGAGCGGTGAACCCCGACGAGTTCTACGTGTACAAGCCGGCGCTGCGCGCGAATCTGCACGCCATCGTGCGCCGCAATCTCGGCGGCAAGGCCATCAAGATGGTGTACGCACCGCCCGGGAGCGCGACGCGGGTCGCCACCGTGGAGGTGCCCGAGAGCGAGCGCCGCCGCTTCTGCCTGAGCGACGCGGACGTCGCGACGCTCGCCCGCCAGGCGCTCGTCATCGAGGAGCACTATGGGCGGCCGATGGACATCGAGTGGGCCAAGGATGGCGCGAGCGGCGAGATCTTCATACTGCAGGCGCGCCCGGAGACGGTGCACAGCCGGGCCGGCGGCCGCACCATCCATCGCTACACGCTCAAGGGCCATTCGCGCGTGCTCGCCACCGGGCGCAGCATCGGCCAGCGCATCGGCGCGGGGCCGGCGCGCGTGATCCGCGACGCTGCCGAGATGGCGCGCGTCCAGTCCGGGGACGTGCTGGTCGCCGACATGACCGACCCCGACTGGGAGCCGGTCATGAAGCGCGCCGCCGCCATCGTCACCAACCGCGGCGGCCGCACCTGTCATGCAGCCATCATCGCCCGCGAGCTCGGCATACCCGCGGTGGTCGGCTGCGGCGATGCGACGCAGCGCATCCGCGAGGGCCAGGCCGTGACCGTGTCGTGTGCCGAGGGCGACACCGGTCAGGTGTACGAGGGACTGCTCGAGTTCGAGCGCAAGCAGATCGAGCTCGACACGCTGCCGCAGATCCCCGTCAAGATCATGATGAACGTCGGCAATCCCGATCGCGCCTTCGATTTCGCCGCCATCCCCAACCACGGCGTGGGTCTCGCCCGGCTGGAATTCATCATCAACCGCATGATCGGCGTGCACCCGCGCGCGCTGCTGGAGTTCGAGCGGCTGGACGCGGAGCTCAAGCAGCAGATCAGCGCGCAGATCGCCGGCTATTCCGACCCGGTCGGCTTCTATGTCGAGAAGCTCGCCGAGGGCATCGGACAGATCGCGGCCGCCTTCGCCCCCGAACCGGTGATCGTGCGGCTGTCGGACTTCAAGTCGAACGAATACGCGAACCTGATCGGCGGCGAGCGCTACGAGCCGCACGAGGAGAATCCGATGCTCGGGTTCCGCGGCGCGGCGCGCTACATCGACGCGGGCTTCCGCCCGTGCTTCGAGCTCGAGTGCCGGGCGGTGAAGCGGGTGCGCGAGACCATGGGGCTCGACAACGTGCAGGTCATGGTGCCGTTCGTGAGGAGCGTCGCCGAGGCGCGCGAGGTGACGCGGCTGCTCGCGGCCAACGGGCTCGGGCGCGGCAGCGCCGGCCTCAAGGTGATCATGATGTGCGAGCTGCCGACCAATGCGCTGCTCGCCGACGAGTACCTCGATCACTTCGACGGCATGTCGATCGGCTCCAACGACATGACCCAGCTCACGCTCGGACTCGATCGCGACTCGGGCGTCGTGGCCGCGCTGTTCGACGAGCGCGACGCGGCAGTCAAGCGCCTGATCGCCATGTCGATCGAGGCCTGCCGGCGGCGCGGCAAGTACATCGGCATCTGCGGCCAGGGACCCTCGGACCACCCCGATCTCGCGCGCTGGCTGCTCGATCAGGGCATCGAGAGCATGTCGCTCAATCCCGATACAGTGGTCGAAACCTGGCTGTTCCTGGCGCAGCAGCCCAAGCCCGGGTAGAAACCGCTCCCTGGTGCGCCGGCGGCAAAAGCCGCGCCTTTTGCCGCCGCCAACCGCAGTAATGTGCGTCGAAATCGCTTGCGGCGATTTCGACCAAATTAACGACTTCGGTGGCGGATGCGCGCCTCGGAAGCGGCGCGATCGTTGTCGTCGAACGGCTCGATGTTGACCGACCTGACCGTCGACCGGTCGAGGCAGCGCAGGTTGACGCTGTAGCCGTCGGGGTTGGAGCGCGGCACGTAGAAGGACTTCACCCCGCAACGCCGGCAGAACAGGTGGCGCGCGGTGGCGCTATGAAAGCGGTACTCGGTGAGGAATTCCGCCCCGCGCAGCAGCCGCAAGCGCGAGCGTGGCACGATCAGGTGCAGGAAGCCGCTCATGCGGCAGATCGAGCAGTTGCACTCGCTCACCGTGAGGTGCGCGGCAGCCTCCACTTCGAAGGCGACCGCGCCGCAATGGCAGCCGCCGCGGTGAGTGACCAGCGCGGCATCAGCCACCGCCGCTCCCCTGCCAGGCCGGTGCCAGCAGCCGCGCGCGGTAGTGGCGCAGCTCGCGGATCGATTCGTGAATGTCCGCGTGTGCGAGGTGCGTGCCCTGCTTGACGAAACCCTCGGCTACCGCCGGCGCCCAGCGCCGCGCCAGCTCCTTGAGCGTACTCACGTCGAGATTGCGATAGTGGAAGAAGCGCTCGAGCCCGGGCATGCAGCGCGCGAGGAAACGGCGGTCCTGGCAGATGCTGTTGCCGCACATGGGCGAGCTGCCGGGGTTCACCAGCACGGCGAGGAACTCGAGCGTGCGCTGCTCGGCCTCGGCGACGCTGACGCGGCTGGCGCGCACGCGCTCGAGCAGGCCCGAAGTGCCGTGCTGGCGGCGGTTCCAGTCGTCCATGCGCTGCAGCGTCTCCTCGGGCTGGTGCACCGCGAGCACCGGGCCGTCCGCGAGCACATTGAGCTCCTTGTCGGTCACCACGGTCGCGATCTCGATGATCGCGTCCGTGTCGGGCTTGAGGCCCGTCATCTCGAGGTCGATCCAGACGAGATGCTCGCTGCTCGGCATGGTGGCGTGAGGAGTGGCAGCGTGGCTTGGGTGCACGACCGGTCGCGCCAAGTGTAGCAGACGCCCCGCGCGTGTCCCGCGCCGGTGCGCCCGGCCGCGAGCCGGGCGGGATCAGCCGAGCGACTGCCGTCCGGCGAGCGCATGCGCCAGTGTGCCGCCGTCGACGTACTCGAGCTCGCCGCCGACCGGCACCCCGTGGGCGATGCGGCTGGCACGGACCCGATGGCGCGCGGCGAGCTCCCCCAGGTAGTGCGCGGTCGCCTCGCCTTCGACGGTGGAGTTGGTGGCGAGGATCAGCTCGCGCACGCCGCCTTCGGCGAGGATGGCCTCGAGCTCGCGCGCGCCGAGCTGCTCGGGACCGATGCCGTCGAGCGGCGACAGATGTCCCATGAGCACGAAGTACCGGCCGCGGTAGCTGCCGGACTGTTCGATCGCCACCACGTCGGCGGGGGATTCGACCGCGCACAGCAC
>DASSQU010000324.1:0-2477 GCA_035702325.1 Steroidobacteraceae bacterium | reverse complement strand
CACCCGGCGCACGCCCGGCGCGCTTTCGGCCGCGGGCGGTGCCGCCGTGGAGGCGGGCGCGGCCTCGGGCGCTACCGCCGCCGGATTCCCGGCCGCCGCACGCAGCACGTCCTCGACGGTGATGCGCCCGCCGGGACCCGTGCCCGGCACGCCGGCCGCCGTGAGCCCGCGCTCGGCGAGGAGCCGGCGCACCGCGGGACTCGGCCCGGTGGAGGCGCGCTGCGCGGGTCCGGCCGGCGGGGGCGCGGGGGCGTGCGCGCCGGCGGGTGCGGCGGACGCGGCGCCGCGGCCGCTGCGCTCCGCGCCGGCCGCCGCCTCGGGGACGCCGACCTCGATCCGCCCGAGGAGCTCCCCCGGCGCGATCTCGTCCTGCTCGTGCTTGAGAATCTCGCGCAGCACGCCCGAGCCCGGGGATGGGACCTCGACCGTGACCTTGTCGGTCTCGAGCTCGATCAGCGGCTCGTTCTCGGTGACGCGCTCGCCCGGTTTCTTCAGCCAGCGCAGCAGCTGCGAACGGGTGCCTTCGGTCTGCTCCGCGGGAGCCCGGATGTCGAGGGCGCCGCTCACGGGCTCAGAGGCTCGCCAGCCGGCGGATCGAGCGGGTGATGCGCGCTACGTCCGGAACGGCCGCCTCGAGCAGCACCGGGCTGTGGGGGCTCGGAATGTCCGGCATGGCGAGCCGCTCGATCGGCGCCTGCAGGCTGAAGAAGACTTCCGCGGCGAGCGTCGCCGCGATCTCGGCGCCGAAGCCCGCCGTCACATTGTCCTCGTGCACGATGAGGCACCGGTGCGTCTTCTCCACGGATGCGGCCACGGCCGCCCTGTCCCACGGCGAGAGGGTACGCAGATCGAGTACCTCGGCGTCAACCTGCGATTGCGCGGCGGCGAGCTCGCAGCGCTCGACCAGCGCTCCCCAGGTGACCACGGTGAGCTCGGTGCCGCTGCGCACAACGCGCGCCGCGCCGAAGGGCACCACGAAGTCGTCGCCCGGATAGGGGCGGCGGGCCCACGCCGCATCGAGCATCGCCCGGTGCTCGAAGAAGATGACCGGATCGTTGCCGCGCAACGCCGCGCGCAGCAGCCCGGCCGCATCCTCGGCGTTCGACGGCACCGCCACCTGCCAGCCGACTCCGTGCACCCAGGCGACCTCGTTCGTCTGGCTGTGCCAGGGATCGCCGCACTTGAAGAATCCGCCCGGCATGCGCACCACCAGCGGCGCGGCGAAGCGGTTCGCCGTGCGCCAGCGCAGCGTGCCGCAGTCGTTCAACTGCTCGGCCGCCGGGTCGGCGTACTTGCGAAACTGAATCTCGGCCACCGGCAGCAGCCCCGCGAGTGCCATGCCGACCGCGCGTCCGACGATGCCTTCCTCGGAGAGGCTGGTATCGAACACCCGGGCGGCGCCGTACTTCTCCTGCAGCCCGAGCGTGGCACCGTGCACACCGCCCTTCGGTCCCACGTCCTCGCCGAATATCACCAGGCGCGGATTCTGCGCGAGCTCCACATCGAGTGTCCGCCGGATCGCGGTCAGCATGTTGATACGCACCGCCTCGGGCCGGGGCCGCGTGCTCGCGGCCGGAAACACCTGGCCCTCGGGGGCGAGTCCGCCCTGCTGCTGCAGCTCGGTCCCGCCGTCGGCGCTGCGTGAGAAGACGTAGCGCGTCAGCGTGCGCGGATCGGGACCGGGGCGCGAGAGTGCCCGCTCGACCGCCGCCGCGACCGCGCGCCGCGCCTCGCCGGCGAGCGCGCTCCATTCGCTCTCGGGCATGGATTGCGGGACCAGCAGCTCGTGCAACCGCGCGAGCGGATCGCGTGCGCGCTCCTCGCGCAGCGTCTCCGCCGACTTGTAGGCCTGGGTGTCCTGGCCCGAATGTCCGCTGAGGCGCGGCACCGTGAGGCGCAGCAGCAGCGGTCCGCGCGCAGCGCGCACCCGGGCCACCGCGCGTGCGGTGAGCTCCGCGGCGGCGCGCGGATCGCAACCGTCGCCCTCGAGGAGCTCCAGCCCGCTGAAGGAGCGCAGGTTGGCCGCGATGTTACCGCCGGGCGTCTGCAGGCTGGACGGCACCGAGATGCCGAAGGCGTTGTCCTCGATATAGAAGAGCAGCGGCAGACGCAGCGTGGTGGCGATGTTGAGCGCCGACCAGAAGCCGTTGGTGGCGGTCGAGGCATCCCCGCCGAGCACCACCGCGATGCTGCGCGCGTAGCAGGGGTCGGCCAGCGTCTCGTGACGGTAGCGGATCGCCTGCGCCCAGCCCGCCGCCGGCGTGTACTGCGTGCCGACGCCCCCGCAGGCCGGCAGGACGGTCGGTGCGCCCTGCCCCGGCAGGTTGAATACCACGCCGATGTCGCGGCCACCGCTGAAGGCGCCGCTGCGTGCGAGGGGTCCGGCCGCCGCATCCTCGAGGCTGACCCCGAGGGTCAGCATCAGGGGCCGCGAGCGGTAATACACCGCGATGCCGTCGTGCGCATCGGTCAGGTTC
>DASSQU010000323.1:0-5314 GCA_035702325.1 Steroidobacteraceae bacterium | reverse complement strand
GGCGCCGACGCGCTGCTGCAGGCGGCGCAGCGCTACGGCGGCGACCAGGTCCTGGTGGGGCGCGCCGATGCCGCGGTCGGCCCGGGTGCGCTGCAGTGGACGCTGTATACCCGCGTGCAGACCCAGAGCTGGAGCGGTCCGCTGACCGCCGGCATCGATCACACCGTCGATCTGCTCGCGCCGCCGCCGGGCGTCGCGCCCGGCGAGGCCGAGGTCGCCGCGCGGGTGCGCGTCGAGGGTGTCGCGGCACTCGGCGACTACGCGGCGATCGAGCGGCTGCTGCTGAGCGTTCCCGGTGTGCGCCGCGCCGAGGTCGTCGGGCTCGACGCCGGTGCCGTCACTTTCGAGGTGGAGCTCGCGGGCGGCGCGGCTGCGCTCGCGCGCGAGCTCGGCGGATCGTCGCACCTGGTGAGTGTGGGAGCCGGCGGGGCGCCGCTCGTCTATCGCTACCGGGGCGCCGGCTGACTCGCCGCAGCTGCCGGCCGCGTGCCACCGTGCGCCACCTGCCCAACCTCATCTGCCTGATCCGGCTGGCGCTCATCTGGCCGATCACCGCGGCGCTGCACCAGGGCGAGTATCTCGCCGCGCTGGCGATGTTCGTGGTGGCCGCGGTTTCCGACGGGCTCGACGGCTATCTCGCCAAGCGCTACCTGTGGACCTCCGAGCTCGGCAAGTTCCTCGACCCTCTGGCGGACAAGCTGCTGCTGGTGGTCGTGTTCGTCGCGGCGGCGTGGCTCGCGCTCGTGCCGTGGTGGCTGACCGCGGCGGTGGTCGCGCGCGATGTCATGATCGGGCTGGGAGCGCTGATATTCCGGCTGTGGTTCGGTCCGCTGCATGGCCGGCCGACTTTCGTCAGCAAGCTGAACACGGCGACCCAGCTCGGCTACGTGGCGCTGGTGCTGCTCGACGCCGCCACGGGGCTGCCGCCGCACGAGATGCTCGATGCCGCAGCATGGCTCACGCTCGCCACCACGGTGGTGTCCGGGCTGCACTACATTCTGCTCTTTACGCGCCGCGTGTGGACGCCGGCCGCGCGGCCCTCCTGAAGCCCGGTGCGCCAGCTTCCGCTCAGTCTGCGGCTGCCCGACCGTGCGCTGTTCGCGAGCTTCCTGCCGGGACGCAATGCCGAGGCGCTCGAGCACGCGCGGGCGATTGCCCTTGGTGCGGTGCGCGGCGCGGTATGGCTGTGCGGACCGGGCGGCGCCGGTAAGACGCACCTGCTGCAGGCGATCTGCGCAGCCGCGAGCACGCGGCTGCGCGCCGGTTTCGTGCCGCTCGCCGAAGTCCGCCGTCTCGGCCCCGGCCTGCTCGACGGCCTGGCGCAGCTCGAGTGTCTGTGCCTCGATGACGCCGACCAGGTCGCCGGCGATCCCGGCTGGGAGCGCGCGCTGTTCGGGCTGCTGCGCGAGACCGAGGAGGCGGGCGGCACGCTGGTGCTCGCCGCGCCGGCGCCGCCCGCGCTGCTTTCGTGGGCGCTGCCCGATCTCGCCTCGCGCCTGGCCGCCGCCGCGGTGTTCCAGCTGCGCCCGCTCGACGAGAGCGAGCAGCGGCAGGCACTGCAGCTGCGCGCGCGGCTGCGCGGGCTCGAGCTGCCCGAGGAAACCTGGCAGTGGCTGCGGCGGCGCTACCCGCGCGACATGCGTCGCCTGTACCAGCTGCTCGACACGCTCGATGAGGCGGCGCTCGCCGCGCAGCGGCGCCTCACCGTGCCGTTCATCCGCGAGGTGCTGCGCTCCGCGGGGCCGGCACCGCGCTGAGCTGCACGGCGAGCGCCGCGACGCGCCGGCCGAGGGCCTGGGCGAGTGCGCGCTCCTCCTCGGTGAGCGCGGCCGGCCGGTCGCCGCGCCCGACGTGGGACGCCCCATAGGGGGTGCCGCCGCTCGCGGTGTCACTCAGGGCGCGCTCGGTGTAGGGCAGTCCCACCAGATACATGCCATGGTGCAGCAGCGGCAGCATCATCGACACCAGGGTCGTCTCCTGCCCGCCATGCAGGGTCTGCGTGGAGGTGAAGACGCCCGCGGGCTTGCCCGCCAGCACCCCCGTCAGCCACAGGCTCGAGGTGCCGTCGAGAAAGTACTTGAGTGGCGCCGCCATGTTGCCGAAGCGCGTCGGACTGCCGAGCACCAGGGCGTCGGTCTCGCGCAGATCATCGAGGGTTGCGTACGGCGGGCCGCTGTCCGGCACGGGCCGGGGCGCGGCTTCGCTCGCCGCGGCAACCGGCGGCACGGTGCGCAGCCGTGCCGCAGCGCCCGGCACCGACTCGATGCCGCGGCACACCTGTCGTGCGAGCTCGGCGGTACCGCCGCTGCGCGAGTAATAGAGAACGAGAATCTCCGCCATGTGGCGCCCCTAAACGACGCGGACCTCAAGTGATATTCTGAATTCTGCCGTCGGGGACGCAAGCTGAGCATGATTTGCAAGAAATGTCTGGTGGGCGGACGTGTCCAGGGAGTCTTCTACCGTGCCACCGCCGCGCGCCGCGCGCGCGAGCTCGGGATTCGCGGCCACGCCCGCAATCTCGCCGACGGGCGCGTCGAGGTGCTCGCCTGCGGCGAGGCGGACGCCGTCACGGCGTTCGTGAGCTGGCTGTGGATCGGGTCCTCGGCCTGCAAGGTCACTTCGGTCGACGCGAGCGATGCACCGGTGGATGCGCAGCTGCCCGCCGGTTTTCACGCCATCTGAACGCGCCGTGATTCCCGGACGCGACCTGCGGGTGCTGCTGCTGAGCGTGTTCGCCGCGCTGGCGGCTGCGGTTCCCGCCGCCTACGGCCTGGCGCGCCAGCCCGCGCCGGCCGAAGCACCCGCGCCCGAGCCGCCTGCGGCACCCGCGGAGACGCCCGTGCCGCCGGCCGAGACGCCCCCGCCCGCCGCGCCGCCCGCACCGGTCAGCGGGCTGTCCCGCCGTCAGCTGCACCACCGCGGCCAGGCCTGGGTCGCCGCGGCCAATCCGCTCGCGGTCGATGCCGGCATCGAGATACTCGCGCGCGGCGGCGATGCCGTCGATGCCGCGGTGGCGGTGCAGACGATGCTCGGACTGGTCGAGCCGCAGAGCTCAGGGATAGGCGGCGGCGCCTTCCTCCTCTACTACGACGCGAGCAGCGGCGATGTCTACGCGCTCGACGGGCGCGAGAAGGCGCCGGCGGCCGCCACGGCCGACATGTTTCTTGGTGAGAGCGGCAAGCCCCTGCCGTTTCTGGTCGCGGTGCGCAGTGGCCGCTCGACCGGGGTTCCCGGGGTGGTCGCCATGCTCGCCAGTGCGCACGATCGCTTCGGGAGACTGCGCTGGCGGCAGCTGTTCGAGCCGGCGATCCACGCGGCCAGGGCCGGATTTCGCGTCCCGGAGCGCCTCGCGATGTTCCTCGGCGAAGGCTCGCCGTTCCCGCCGACCAACGAGATCCGCACGCTCTTTTCGCGGCCCGACGGGGCGACCGTCGAGGCGGGAGACCTGTTCCGCAATCCCGAGTACGCGCAGACCCTCGAGCGCATCGCGCGCGGGGGGCCGCAGGCCTTCTACCAGGGTGCGATCGCGCGGGCGATCGTGGCCGCGACGCACCAGCCGCCGCTGCCCGGCACCATGACGCTGCGGGATCTCGCCTCGTACCGGCCGGAATGGGACGCTGCGCTCTGCCGGCCGTACCGGCGCTTCACGGTGTGCGTGCCGCCGCCCCCGGCGGGCGGGGTCTCGCTGCTCGAGCTGCTCGGCATACTCGACAAGACCGACATCGCCGCTCGCGGACCGAACGACCCGCAGGCCTGGTTCCTGCTCGGGCAGGCGAGCCGACTCATGTACGCCGACCGCGACCGCTATGTCGGGGATCCGCACTTCATCACCGTTCCGGTCGAGCGGCTGCTCGATCCGGCTTACCTGCGCCTGCGCGCGCAGCTGATCGGCGAGCGTGCCGGCCCGGCGCCGCCAGCGGGCGAGATCGCCGTGCCGCGCGGCCGCGACGCGACCACGGAGTCCGCCGGCACCAGTCACTTCGTGGTCGTCGACGCGGACGGCAACGTGGTGTCGATGACCACCACGGTCGAATCGGTGTTCGGCTCGGGACGCACCGTCGGGGGCTTCGTACTCAACAATCAGCTCACCGACTTCTCGTTCGTGCCCACCGACCAGGGCCGCCCGGTGGCCAACGCGGTGCGTGGCGGCAAGCGGCCCCGCTCATCGATGGCCCCGATCATGGTGCTCGATCGCGACGGCAGGTTCTACGCGGCGCTCGGCTCGCCCGGAGGTTCCGCGATCCTGGAATACAACGCCAAGGCGCTCATCGGCCTGCTGGCGTGGAAGCTGCCGATCAAGCAGGCCATCGAGCTGCCCAACATCATCGCACGCGGCGACAGCTTCAGCGGCGAGCTCTCCAAGTTCACTCCCGAGGTGCTCGCCGGGCTGCGCGAGCGCGGCGTGATCCTCAAGGCCGGTCACGCGGAGAACTCGGGCCTGCAGGGCGTGGTGCGGCTGCCGGACGGCACTTACCAGGGAGCCGCGGATTCGCGCCGCGAGGGAGTCGCACGCATGCTGGCGCCGCCGCGCCGGGGCGCGAAGCACGCAGTCGGCGCTAACTGAGTCGATCTGCGACCCGGGCGTTGTGCGCGGCCCGCGTTCGCTGCAGCGCAGGCCGCGAAAGTCACGCCTTCCGCGGCCGGAAACGCCGGCGCTGTCGGCAAAAGCGCCGCAGGCGACTTTTGCCAGTTGATCAGCGCGTGCGGGTGTGCAGCGGCGCGAAGCCGAGATCGTCGGCGCCCGCCCAGTGCGTCCAGGCCGTGAGCACCCGGTCGGGATAGTCGCGCTTGCCGGGGCTGCCGTTGTAGCGCGCCAGGGCCTTGCGCACGTCGTTGCGCTCGTAACCGAGATAGAAGCGCAGGATCGCGCATCCCATGCGCACGTTGGGCGCGACGCGCACCAGCTCGTAGCGGCGCATTCCGAGCCGCTCGGGCCAGAAAGGCATCACCTGCATGAGGCCCACGGCACCGGTGGAGGACACCGCCCAGCGGTTGAAGCGGCTCTCGACCGCCATGACCGCCATCACCAGGCCGGGCGGCAGGCGCGCCTCGCCCGGGCGGTGCGTCTCGCAGTAGACCTGCCGGAGGATGTCGAGCCGCTCGGACGAGTCCTTCACGAACGGCCGCAGCCGCGGCTCCATCAGCGTGTACCACACCGCCGAGTCGTATTGATCGGTGAAGCACTGCGCCTGGGAGATGGCCCGCTCGACCACCGCCCTGAGGCCGGGGTCGCGCTGCTGATCGGCGCGCCCCGCGCCCGCGCCGAGCGCCGCGAGCAGCGCGCTCAGCGCGACGATGAGCCGCCGCACGCGCT
>DASSQU010000322.1:0-4093 GCA_035702325.1 Steroidobacteraceae bacterium | reverse complement strand
ACCGCGTGGTCGTGTTCGGTTCCTTCTACGCGGTCGGACCGGCGCTCGAATGGCTTCGGATATACTGACTGCGAAGCCGGCGGGGGTCGCCGGCCCGGGTCTGCGAGCGCGCGTCCGGGGCGCGCTTGGCTTTCGCAATTTCGCCCCCATCGTGGACGCTGCGGTGAAAGAACGGCTGACGGGCGCAATCATTCTCGTGGCCCTGATCGTGCTGTTGGTACCGGCGCTGCTCACCGGGCCGCTGCGGCCGGCGGCCCGCCGCGCGGCGCCCCCGGCGGAGGTGGCGCCATTACGCACTTACACCATCGATCTCGGGGACAACGCCCGCGCCGGCGAGACACCGGTGCGCACGCCCGCGCCGTCGCCGACAGCGCCATCGCCGACAGCGCCGCCGCCGACAGCGGCGCAACCGCCTCCCGCGCCGGCGAGGCCGGTGGTGCCGGCTCCGGCGCCCGCGAGGGGGCCGGCGGTGAAGCCTGCGGCGCCCCCGACCGCCACCGCTCACGCCCCGGCTCCCGCCGCGCGCGCATCGTCGGGCACCCCGGGCGAGGGGTGGATGGTGCAGCTCGGCAGCTTTGCCCACCGCGCCAACGCCGAGCACCTCGCGCAGCAGCTGCGCGCCCGGGGCTTCCAGGTCGGCGTGTCGCGCGCCACGACGGGCCGGCGGCTCTACCGGGTGCGGGCCGGGCCGGTGAGCAACCGCACCGAGGCCGAGCAGCTGGCGGCGAAGCTGCGCTCGAGCGGCCATCGCGGAGCGATCGTTCCGAAGTGAGCGGGGCTGCGAAGTGCCGCATGAGCAGCCCCTGGTGCGCTCTTGTACAATCCGCGCCGCGCACCGCGAGCGCGCTCACGCCGGGCTGCGATGAACATAACGGACTACCTGATCGTTGCCGCGATCCTGATCTCGGCGGTCGTGGGGGCGATGCGCGGCTTCCTGCGCGAGGCGATCGCGCTCATCACCTGGCTGATTGCGCTGCTCATCGCGTGGCATTTCTCCGACCTCATCGAGCCGCACCTCGGGGGTCTGCTCGCCGGCTCGGCGGTCAAGCCGTGGGCCGCGCGCATCATCATCGTGGTGCTGGTGCTGCTCCTCGGAGCGCTGATCGGCGCGGCCGCGGCGCACTTCGTGCGGCTCTCGATGTTCAGCGGCATGGACCGCCTGCTCGGCTTCGCCTTCGGGCTGCTGCGCGGACTGGTGCTGCTCGGGGTGTTCGTGATGCTCGGGCAGGTCCTGCGGCTCGAGGGCGAGCACTGGTGGCGCAACTCGGTGCTGGTGCCCTACGGGGAGTCGATCGCCAACGGGCTGCGCGCGATCGTCGGCGCGGAGCGGGTGCGGCGCCTGTCCGGGCTCGAGATATGAGCACGTAAGGGGCACCCCGGATGTGCGGCATCGTCGGCATCGTCGGCACCAGCGCGGTCAACCAGCGCCTGTATGACGCGCTCACGGTGCTGCAGCACCGCGGCCAGGATGCAGCCGGCATCGCCACGGCGGCCGAGGGCGAGCTCAACGTGCGCAAGGGCAGCGGACTGGTGCGCGACGTGTTCCAGCAGCACCACATGCTCGAGCTCAAGGGCAACGCCGGCATCGGCCACGTGCGCTATCCGACCGCCGGCTGCGACAGCGCCTCCGAGGCCCAGCCCTTCTACGTGAACGCCCCCTACGGCATCTGCCTCGGCCACAACGGCAACCTCACCAACGCCGCCGAGCTCGCCGAGATCCTGATCCGCGAGGACCGCCGGCACCTCAACACCACCTCCGACTCCGAGGTGCTGCTCAACGTCTTCGCCTCCGAGCTGCAGCGGGTCGGCACGTCCCGCATCACGCCCGCGGACGTGTTCGCGGCCGTCTCGGCGGTCTACCGCCGCTGCCGGGGCGGCTACGCGGTGGTCGCCATGATCATCGGACACGGCATTCTCGGCTTTCGCGACCCGAACGGCATCCGCCCGCTGGTGCTCGGGGAGCGCCGCACGCCGCGCGGCACCGAGTGGATGCTGGCTTCCGAGAGCGTGGCGCTCGATGCGCTCTCCTTCCGCCTGGTGCGCGACGTCGCCCCCGGCGAGGCGGTGTTCATCGACGAGACCGGGCGCCTCCACGCGCAGCAGTGCGTCGCCACGCAGCGTCACACGCCCTGCATCTTCGAGTACGTCTACTTCGCGCGGCCGGACTCCAAGATCGACAACATCTCGGTGTACCGCGCCCGCATGCGCATGGGCGATCGCCTGGCGGACAAGATCAGGCGCGAGCGGCCCCAGCACGACATCGACGTCGTCATCCCGATCCCGGACACGAGCCGTACCAGTGCGCTGCAGCTCGCGCAGCGCCTCGGGGTCAAGTACCGCGAGGGCTTCATCAAGAACCGCTACATCGGCCGCACCTTCATCATGCCCGGCCAGGAGCAGCGCGAGAAGTCCGTACGGCGCAAGCTCAACGCCATCGACCTGGAGTTCCGCGGCAAGACGGTGCTGCTGATCGACGATTCGATCGTGCGCGGCACCACCTCGGCGCAGATCATCGAGCTCGCCCGCGAGGCGGGCGCCGCCAAGGTGTACTTCGCCTCGGCCGCGCCGCCGGTGCGCTTCCCGAACGTCTACGGCATCGACATGCCGGCGGCGCGCGAGCTGGTCGCGAGCGGGCGCACGGTGGAGGAGGTCTCGGCACTCATCGGCGCCGACTGGCTCGTGTACCAGGACCTCGACGACCTGATCGCGGCGTGCAAGCACGAGGACGCGCGCATCGAGGAGTTCGATACCTCGTGCTTCTCGGGCGAGTACGTCACCGGCGACGTGACGCCCGAGTACCTCGAGCGGCTCGAGGTCGAGCGCTCGGATGCCGCCCGGCTCGCGCGCCGCGGCGGCCGCGGCGGCCGGCTCAAAGTGATCCGCGGGAGCTGAGCTGACCGATCCAGGCGATCCGCGGCGCGATCTGCTGCTCGAGCTGCTGCGTGCGGGGCTCTCGAGCGTCGACGGACGGCACTGCGTGCGCGAGGCGCTGCGCGCCGCACCGCTCGCCCCGGCCGCCGGGGGGTCGGTGTGGGTCGGCGCAGTCGGCAAGGCGGCGAGCGCGATGGCGCTCGGTGCCCGCGATGTGCTCGGGGAGCGCATCGAGCGGCTGCTCATCATCACCCGCGACGGGCACGCACCCCGGGAGCTCGAGGGGTGCGCCGGCGTCGAGCTGATCGCGAGCGCCCACCCGGTGCCGGACGAGCGCTCGCTGCGCGCCGGCGAGCGGCTGCTCGAGTGGGTCGAGCGGCTGCCGGAGACGGCGCAGCCGCTGTTTCTCATCTCGGGCGGGGCTTCCAGCCTCGTGGAGGTGCTCGAGCCCGGCCTCACGCTCGCGGATCTCGAGCGCTTCACGCTGCACGAGCTCGCCGCCGGCACCGCGATCGGGGAGCTCAACCGCAAACGCATCGCGCTCTCGCGCGTCAAGGGCGGACGGCTGACGGCGCGGCTGCGCGGGCGGGCGGCCCGGGCACTGTTCGTGTCGGACGTCCCGGGAGATGATCCCGGGGTGATCGGCTCGGGCCTCCTCGGGCCGGCGAGCGCAGGGGCGGACCGCGTCGAGCGCACGGTGATCGCCAGCGTCCGGCAGGCGGTCGAGGGGGCGGCGGATGCGGCGCGCGCCCGCGGACTCGGCGTGCACGCGCCGCGCGGGCGCTTCGACGACGATGCGCTGCGGCTTGCGGCACGCTTCGCGCACGAGCTGCGGCTCGCGCCCGGGCAGCTGTGCGTCTGGGGTGGCGAGTCGACGGTCCAGCTCCCGCCGCGCCCGGGGCACGGCGGGCGCAACCAGCACCTGGCACTCGCCGCCGCGCGCCTCATCGCCGGCCAGTCGGACCTGCTGCTGCTCGCGGCCGGGACCGACGGCACCGACGGGGTGAGCGAGGATGCGGGCGCGCTCGTCGATGCCGAGACCTGCGGGCGCATCGCGCTCGCCGGCCTCGACGTCGACCGCTGTCTCGCGCTCGCGGACTCCGGCACCGCGCTCGCCGCGAGCGGTGACCTGGTGCACACCGGCCCGACCGGTACCAACGTCGGGGATCTCGTGATCGGCCTCAAACTTTCACTCGCTGCGGCCCGGCGGCTGGCGGCGCCT